>WJJB01000104.1 GCA_014729935.1 Candidatus Bathyarchaeota archaeon
GGACACACGTATCCCCTTGACCATCGTGCAGCTGATATTATTAGTGTAATTGCCAAGTTTTTCACGCAGGAGTGATCACGCATGCATCATGAAGAATTCCTTACCCAAATGAAGAAAGACCAGCGTTTCAAGAAATTACTCATCGATAAAATCGTTAATGCCCGCTGGTCGGGATTGCGTGAAGGAAATGAAAACACGGTGGAAATTCAGCTGCTTTCCTTACAATCGGTTGGAGTCCTAACCGATTCCAGTGGACAGGATCTATCATTCCTGGTACTTTTCACGGAGATCAATTCCAGATCCACGAATCTCTTGCAGAATGGGAATGTATTCGCGATTCCATTGTGCTTTGAAGGGGAATTATCTGAAGGGATGACCTACCCCCCTGCAACGGAATGGCACATCTTGGAAGATATAATAAACCATTGGAAAAAATTCTTTAAAGTGTCTCTCGGAATGGATAGCGGTGAAGAGATTTTCACGTCCAACGTTGGAAGTATCAATGAAAGGAAAGTATTTCATGATTTCAAGGGGTCAATAGAAAAACTGGGTGGGGGAGATACCACCAATGTTGTCTTGCATCTCGTCCCACGTGATAATGATCATGACACTATTGTGCTCAAGCTCTATCCACGCGTTGCCTGCAATCCCACGCTTCACCTTTCCCACCTGTTGCAAGAAAATGGATTTACATCATTTCCACCTGTAGTGTTGGACCTGGCGTTCACCCCATCATTCCTTGCAAAGCTGGCATCAACCCAAGGAAGTTGGCTGAAAGATTCGATAAAGGCAATCGAACATCAAGCATCTAAGTTAAATTCCTCCATTTCACGTTTCTTCCCTTTCATTCAAGTATTTACCTTTATCAAGGGAGATCGTGATGGTGGTTTCCCGTTTTGGAGAAATGCCCTGGAATCGTTAGCATGCGGGGATATCCCAGCAAGCAACATGGAGAATAAAGATATCATGACGATATGCCAGCATCTTGGATCTTGCGTGGCGAATTTTCATGAGGCACTCCTTGATGAAACCCGATTGGATCTTGGGGCCAAGATGGAGACCATGAAGCAACAATGGGTAACCCTTGAAGAACGGGCACAATGGATTAACGAGCATATGCACGAGATCCAATCCACTATCAAGGCCGATATCGAGCTTGGTGGAATTTTCACGAGAGCCCGGGAACAACTCTCGATATTCATGGCTCAACAGAGCAGGATCCCCGATAATAACGATTTCAAAGATGCAATCAACAATGCAAGATTCCAGCTAGTACACCAAGACCTCCACCTCATGCAAATGCAATACCACCCTGAAGATGCTCGATTCTTCATGCTGGATTTGGAGGGAGATCCCCAGGCTCATTGGAAGGATAAATTATTGAAATTTCCAATTGAAAAAGACCTGGCTTCGCTGGTAAGGTCATTCTCCTACATCAAGCATGCTTCCTTCAGGCAGTGGATGGGAGAACACAAGGGGGTTGATCAGGATGCAGATGATAGCGATGGAGCACTGGACATTTTGCCTTTCTGTTTCACTAGTGAATATTATGCACCAGGATTCCAAGAACATGTTTTAGCATCCATTGGTATCACTTTCAAGAAATGGAGCTCGATCAAGCAACGGGCAGATAAGTGGGAGGACGCCATGAAAACAATGGTAATCCGAGAGTACATGAATAAACGTCCGGTTTCCAAGGAACTCATGAACCGGTTCATGGCGAGCAGGTTGATATCTGAGATTTTCTATGAAATGCAATTCAGGCCTCGAAATACACTCGTGCCCTTGGCAGGATTCATGCAATGGATGAGCTTCCAAGCTGAATCAGATTGACTTAAATGGAAGCGTTGTAATGTAGTTCATGTGGCAAGCATGGAAAGGTTAAACGTGATTCATCGTGGATAACTGGACGGGGGTAATACTGGCTGGAGGAATTGGCTCGAGGTTACGACCGCTTACCCAATACATTCCCAAACCATTAGTGCAAGTGGCAAACAAGCCCATGCTTGATTACGCCATAGATCATTTAAAATACGCGGGAATAAAGGAAATTATCGTTGTCGTGAAACACTTGGGGGAAAAAATCAGGGATCACATGGAAGAAGAATGGTTTTCCAACGAGGAAAGATTAGGCGATCTCCACATTGAAGTCCCACATGTTAATTCACTAGATACCGCCGATGCATTACGAAAGGTAGATGATCTCATTGAAACTGATTATGTCCTGGTATCAATGGGAGACATCGTTACCAACCTACCATTAAAAGATTTCCTGCAGTACCATGTTAAGAAGGCCGGGATCGCAAGCATCAGCATGAAGGAAATCGAGGAACCAAAGCAATATGGAGTCGTGATACTCGATCCTGATGGAAAGATCCAAGTTTTCTTGGAAAAGCCCACCAGCCAAGAGCTATACCTGAGCTCCTTCATTCAGCAATCGGAGCAGGTAAGTGCGGGGAATCTTATAAACACGGGGATTTACGCGTTCAAGTCAGACATCCTCGATCTCCTACGGAATGATAATTCCTTGATGGATTTCGGGAAAAATGTATTTCCCTACCTGCTCGAAAACCGGTTTTCCATATATGGGTTCGTGGAAAAATATTATTGGATGGATGTCGGCCAAGCAAAACCTTACCTGTGGGCAAATTGGGACCTGCTTCGCGGGTATGGCTGGCCAGTGACACCAAGGGGTACAGATCATGGTGGTTTATGGTATGATGAGAAACCTGGCGTGAATAAAGGGCTCAAGATCGACCCACCATGTGCCTTGGGAAAGGTCCAATTCGGGAAAAACGTTCATGTCAAACAGTTAACCACCTTGGATGATAATGTGACGATCGGGGATGGAAGCAAGGTGGAACGAAGCACCATCTGGAAGAACGTGACCATCGGTAAAGATTGCGATATCAAGGAATCCATCGTCTGCAATGACGTGGAATTGGGTGACCGGGTGACCTTGGTAAATTGCGTGATCGGCCCACAATCGAAGATCGCTTCAGGACGCACCTTGCAATACGAGAAAGTGATCACCAAGTCAGATTGAATTACAAAGCCTTCCATCATCACCTGCTCCATTCCCCGCTCCAGGCTCTCTCCACCAGGTCGAGCTGGCGCATTCATCACCGAACTGGATTCATATACCCGCCCTCCGTGGTAAAGATGGATATACTTGGGGGGTTTGCGTTATGCCCGAAGAATGAAAGGAAGACATCAAGGAGCTTGCCAAGCAAAAGGGTTTGGAAAAGATATTGGAAAGTTCCCCCGGGCAAGTCCCCCCGAGCAGCGAGTTCTGGGTAGGGTGAGTTATGTTAATTCTAACGCCATGAATTCCTCTTTGTCAAGGTTCATGAAAATTGTCGGGATTAAGCAGAAATGGTCGGCCAGTTGTGATCGGACTTCGACCAAACTTGCTGAACTGAAGGACTCGGTCTCCTTTTGCAAAAAAGAAAAACAGAAAATGAATGGGTAAAAAAACCGCTCATATTTCCTCTGGACCAAATGCAAACTGGGAGATGGCGCCACCGATTGCACCACCAGCAACACTGAAACCAACGGGGGTGACAACAGCTTTTCCGAGAAAACCTATAACGAAACCATCCACGATATCAGGATTCGAAAACCCAAGCACATCTTGGAGATCTAATCCAGCAAAAACCTGCATCAGCAAGAAAAGCAGAATCTCCACGATAACAAATACCAAGGATGAGATAACTCCCTTTTTTACTGATTGGCTGAATAACGCCGCTAGCAAGCCGCACACGATCCAAGTAAGCATGGCAGGGAGAAAATCGATGAAATCATTTTCACCAGTAAATACCCTGATCAAGTTTGGATTATATACCACCTCTAGCAAGTCATTATCCTGGATTAGGAAACCACCGCTGAAGATTACTTCTAATCCCGATGGGTCCGAACCGGCAAGTGCCTGAAACCCGTTATTGAGGTTCGTAAAGGCACCGGTCCAGTTTATCAATGTAAACACGTATGGGAGGAATATCGCGGCGATAATCCCCACGAGCAAACCAAGACCAACGCTACCTTTCAATCATGTTCACCTTTATCAATCATATCAACTTTCCGTGCGTGATTGCAGTCATAATGACAGGATCACCAGTCATTATCGCATCAGTTATGCATTAATCAGCTTGGAGATTTATAAAAATGTCGCCACTCCTGTGGTTACCTTCCCTCCTGAAGCCGGAGGTGTGTTTCGATTCGGGAACGGGGATGAAGGACGCGACACTCGATTGATGATAACACTAATTTCTCGATCATTTATCTCTTCCGAGGAGTCATTATAATAAACATTATACCATCCACGGTAGGCCAAGATGGGAGTCTTGATAGTTAGGATCCTTTCAACCATGAAGAATTCATGGAATGATGACACCTCGAATGCTCTTGAATTGCTGGATTGGAAAGGGTGAGTGATTTTTTTGAAGAAAGATTTATATACGATGAAATGCCATATCTTCAATAGAAATTGTCCAAATTCATCGATGCTTGGTTTTTCATCGAAACGAACTATGGACGTTTCGACAAAATTGCCGGGGCGGTCATGGTAAACGTGCCGGTGATCTGTCAACACGCGGAAAATGATTAAAAATGGCAAAGAAAAAGTCATTAGCTTGGAGCCCAGTTCGTGAGCTCATGAAGAGTGTTGGTGCGCAAATCGTTGCCCGTGATGCCGTGGATCTTATGATCAAGGTTCTCGTGGATGAGATCAAGGATGTCACGACCAAGGCATTGCGCTTGACCAGGCACTCAAAACGCACGAAACTCACGAAGGACGACATCGAGCTAGCACTCAAGATGAAGTAGATGGCGCGGGAGCATTCCCTCGTTATCACAATCTCCCACCTTTTTTCCCTTCTTATCAATTAAATGACATAATAATGGTATAGGGGCCATTCATATTCAGGAAAATAGGAGAATGAAATGGAATCATCAGGTTTCCATTTAGAACAGGGCACTGGTTTTATTATCAACCGTGATGGTCTTCCGATCGATGTTATAAGTTGCCCTGATCCTTCTATCAAGCAACGTGCTGAATTGCTTTACACTCTCCAGGCTACTTGATTCAAATCCTATCCGGACGGATTCCTCAAGGTGCATGAATGACGTCCTTTGTAAGACTCGATCATCAATGGATAGCTTGAATGCTTTACCATCGAGTTCAATCGTGGACAGGGAGGTTACCAGTTGGTCTCTCATGCATGTTCATTGGTGCATCTTCCTTTTGTGGTAACGTGATATCTGGATGTTACTCCCCCCAATGTTCTAAACCCTTGTGAAGGATATCAAGCACGTGTTCCATGAAGACCGCTTCGGTCACGTCCATGCTGTCAAGGATCCCCTTCCGACGCTGGTACTGATCGATCGCCCCGCTGGTAAGAGCTGCAAGGATGATGGCAACGAGTCGAGGAGACAGGTCGGTAGCAATCGAACCCTCCGTGATGGCTCTAGCAACCGCGGTTACCCAAACCTGAAGGAAGTCACTCACTGCTTCGCGATATTCGTGGATCTCACGGGGCACGCGCTCAGTACCTCCTGCCATCTCATCCACATTGTTTTCCCCAATTGGACCTACGCCATGAATGGTTTCAGCTCCCGTGGAAGATAATGGCAAGCCCCCCTCCCTGAATTGCCTCATGCTCTGCCAGTATAAGGGGAATTTATTCCCGAATTGGTAAAAGGCACGACCCAAGCGTTTCACGTTCTCAATCGGTGGGAGTTCAAGATCGAGGACATCTTGGAATTCCTTGGTAAGTTGCTTGTACGCTCGAACACGAATTGCCATGAACAGCATATCCTTGGAATCGAAGTAATTGTAAAGGGTTGCCTTGCTGAGGAGTGCTCGTGCAGATATCGAATCCATCGTAACATTATCAAATCCCTTTTCCATGATTTCAGATTCTGCTGCATCTATCATGATTCTTCTGGTTCGTTCATGTTTTTTCTGGCGTCTTGTCATGCCCTCATCCATCTTCTACCACCCGAGTTTGCCGAGTTTGATTTCGCCGCTGCCCTGCCATTAACACCCATTTAAGTTCGATGAACGATACTTTGCGAGGTTTGTTAGGATCCATGAATTAACCATTTCCCATTAACTTTATATTTTTTGACCATTAGTTCAATATTATACTCTCAGTTAAATAAGAAGGTAAAAACCATGTCCGACAATCTTGATAATCCCAAGCGTGGGATCAACAAGAAACAGGTAGCACGAAAGGCATTCGTCATAACGGGTTTCCTTTTATTACCTGTTGTATTGAATTATCTCTCCCCCTACTTGATCATCGCCGGCGCAGCCCAGGCTATCTTGAACGGTAGCGCAATCGTTTTCCTCATTTTCTTCCTTTCATCACTCGTAATTGGTAGGTACTGGTGTGGTTGGATGTGTCCCGGTGGTGGTTTCGGGGAAATATGCACCAGCGTCCAACCAAAACCTGCGAAAGATGGTTGGTTGAACGCTATCAAGTATATCTTCGTGTTTATCCCGTGGATGACCGTTATCCTCATCTTCTTGGTCATGGCTGGTGGGTATTCCTCAGTGGATTTTTTCTGGAATCCGGGAAAGGTTCCTGGAGATCCAATTCAGATCATCTCGGTGGTTGAACCTTATAGCTATATTGTCTATTACTCGGTCGTTGGCGGGATCTTTATCTTGAATCTTGCAGCAGGAAAAAGGGCTTTCTGTCATTATGGGTGCTGGATGGCTCCTTTCTTGACGCTCGGCACCAAGATCAAGAACGTGCTCAAATATCCCTCGTATCATATTGAAGCGGATACCAGCCTTTGCAAGCATTGCAAGAAATGCAATGATGCCTGCCAGATGAGCCTTGATGTCGAGCGGATCGTGAATGAGAAACAGTTTGTGGATTCAGTCGAATGCATCATGTGTGGGTCTTGCGTGGCAGCCTGTCCAACAGGAACCTTGAAGACCACGTGGCGGTGGCATCTTAAAAAAGAAGAAGAACCAGGAGCAGATATAGTCCGCGAGTGAATTGCGGTACCACCATATTACCTTTGCAACAAGGAAAAATCAATTACTTGATTTTCTTGGCTTCTTCAATCCACTTCTTGATGGATTCGAGGCTTGGAATCTTTCTCACGGTATCTGGTTGTTCCTTGTCATGTTCCTCGATCTTCTTCAAAGTGTTCTCGGGATTGCGTTGGGCTAATTCCTTCACGCTATCGATACCAATCTCATTCAATAAATCCGAGTATTCTGGTCCCACACCGTGCAATCGCATGAGATCGGCATGTTCCTGCCATTCATCAATCAACTTCACGCTGATTCCCGTTTCCTTTGATATTTCTTTGAGTTTATCCTTTGATAAACCGATCAAGTCTTCGACTTCGTCGATTCCTGCCTTTGATAACTTTTCACCGTACTTGGGGCCTATGCCTTCAATGTCGATTATCTTCATGAAAATTCACCAACAACCACCCAGATGAGAACCGGGTGTCAAGATTAATTTCGATCCTTGACTAAAAAACGTTTCCCAAGATGGTGGGGAAAAGTCCTTCATCCTTCATGGCGCACTGGTAACCATATCTCAAAAGCAGGAGAGGAGCAATTGAATATTGAGAGTGCTCCATAATCTATATAGATGGAAAAGCAGTCCATTAAAAAATGCCCTCGTGTTAATAGTAGACGAGACGCGCAAGAGACTATGGATGGCAGCCGGGATGCAACGAGATACTAAGAATATCAATTCAATCGATGTAGAGCGTTCCGAATTACGATACATCTTTTACACGCATGATTTTCATCACTTAATTGCAGATTTCATGGATTTAGGATTCAGGAAGGAGGCCCACGAGAGCACCCCATGCACCCGAACGGTGTATTTCGGATCGAAAATCGGTTTGAAACCGGGTCTTTCCATCAAGGCAAGGATCTACTCATTGCATCGAACGCAAAACGTGTGGCATATCGAACCCGATACGTTATTCAACCTGCTTGAGGTCAAGAACACGGTGAATCTCAGGGAACGAGCCGCCATTACCATGAGGATGGAAGAAGACCAGTTGAATCACGCGTTCATGATGGATAGCCATTTCAGGCAGGTTGCCAGGGATATCATCATCCGGATCCAGAGGGCAACAGAGGATGGCATCTTGAAAGATTCCACCTTCAAGAGCAAGAGCAGGTTAAAAAAAAGTGACTTGATTGAAGATCCATCATCTACCCAGCTCTCCCTCAACGATATCGTGACCGTCCTGACGAAACCCGGCGTGCTCGATGATAATCTTTCCCCCAAATTACTTGGCATTTTGAATGGTAAGATCAGGCCCATCTATCGGTATTCCTTGATCCCGTATCTCATGACCCAATACACCAGATTGCACATGATCCCAGTGAATGAAGATTGGCTTGGTGGCATTCGCGTTACCGTGGATCCCGGTGTCGAATATTATAACATCTTGCTCCATGATACGGATGATTTCATGGAACATCACAGTGCCATTGCGGAATTCATGAAACGAGAAAAATTCTGCAGGTTAGAATTCAAGATCAATCCGACATTCTTGGAATCGCAACCCGAATTGGATGCGGGAATTAGTAAAATTCTCCAGAGATATGGTTGTCTCGCATACCTTTCCAAGAAATGGGCTGGCGTGACCTTGGTATCAGATAGACACATCAAGAAGCAAGCATTCTGGCGAGAAAGCATGGAAAAGCGAATTTCTGGCTTTTTTCCTGTTGATCAATCATGGTTCGATTACAACATCATCATCGGGGAATTAAAACGAATTATCAATGATTCATCCAACTTTTCAACCTACGAAACACAACCGCGTATGCTCGTGAAAAACGAGAATTACGTGACTGGGTATCTTGGTGTCCCGGTACCATCTCTCGTTGTTCGTGTGGAGGGACCCAATATCAAGTACCACTTGCCTCCAGAGAGTTATCCCATATTCCTATCACGTAACGAACCTGATTTCTTCATACTCGAAGAATGGATACAGCCTGTTCGATCCACCTTGATTTCCTCCAAGGCTGAGCTCGACAATATCTTGCATCCATCCATCGAGATCGAGGCACATAGTTTCTTCCGCAGCTACGGTTTCCTGGTTCAATGCAATCAAAGCCAAAGGGTCTACAAGCTCACCATCGAGCGGAAGACTGATGTCACCAAATATGAATCAAGCTCGAAGATTTATTGCAAGATGCGATATATAGGCAGCAAGGAACGATTACACAAATCATCCATCTTGGACATGTATAAGGAATTGCAGGTGTTTTACGGGGAATTTGCAGGTGTTTTATCTCAACCCGTGGAGTGATATCATGGGCGCGCAAGGAACGAAGTGGGAATGGCGGTTCTTCTCGAGATTGAAATTGGATGAATCCCCCTCGATAAATGCATCCATCGATGGGATACTTCATGGGTTTCCTTTGGAAATACGGGATGATTGGTACATGATCTTGGAGGATCCAGCACTTGGGCTCAAGATCAGGTCGGCAACCTCCCGTTTCCCAGTTCTTGAATTAAAGATTCGGCACGATGTTCGATCCGGTGGCTTCGAGAGATGGAGCAAGAGGATACGTGTTCCCATCACGTTGAATGATAATTTGGCTGGATTTCCCCCCGTTTCAACCATTACGCCAATTCTTGACAGGCTCATGATACATGATCAGGAATACAAACACGCGGTGAACTGGATCTTGGATGAGCTCGCGAACCTCGAAATTGAAGGCAAGGATCCCGCGTGGGTGAAAGCAGCGAAACAACGGCAACAAGCACGGGTTGATGAATGCTTGGTGGAACGCACCACTGTTGAGATGAATGGGAAGCGATACATTACTTGTGCAGTTGAAGGTGTACACTTCAATAGCGTGAAGCGGGGAAAGGAAGCACTATTCGAATCCACGATTCCCGTCGTGATGGGCTATCCCGAATTCATCATTCAGCGATCAGGGTATTAATCCATTTCAACACGTTCCAGGGCCTCCATCTCATCGAGAAAGGAAGGGAGGGAGGTTAGTTTATTTTCCCGGATCCCCAGGACGCGCAATTCATCGAGATCAGCCAGAAAGTGGGGGATTTCAGTAATGCGATTACCATCCAAGAAAAGCATTTGCAAGCGTGAGAGCCCTGCAACTTGAAGGGGAACCTCCTCCAGCATGTTACCTGATAGATCTAGTTCTTCCAAATTTGGAGGAAGTGACACGGCATGCGGGATTTCCTTCAGCTTATTCCCAGAAAGGTCGAGCGATGTCATGGATTTCATTTCTTCCATTCCCCCTGGTAGATCAGTGATATTATTATGATAGCATCCGAGTTCTCGTAGTGCTAACATGCTTCCAATGGATTCAGGCAATGTAGTGAACCTGTTGAATCGTGCTTCCAACCTGCGTAGCTTGGTAAGGTTTCCAATAGAATCAGGAAGGGATGGAAGCTGGTTGTATCGTAGATCCAATTTTTCCAAGTGAACGAGATTTCCAATCTCCTCGGGAAGCAACTTCAGCATTCCCTTTTGCAGGTTCAGGTATACGAGATCTTTCAGATTCCCGATGGCGGGAGACAAGCTGGCTATCTTGTTGGTCCTCAAGGAAATGCGCCTCAGGGACGTGAGATTCCACAATTCACCGGGTATGTATAACAACTGGTTTGTATTCATATCGAAGCGCTCGAGCCGTGCGAGCTTCTCAATACCTGAAGGTATTTCCCGTATCTTGTTCTTTCCCATGCTAAGCCGTTTCAATGATTGAAGGGAAAACACCTCCTGCGGTATCTCCTCGAGTGCATTACTCTCCACGTTCAGGTATTGCAACTGATTCAACTTGCCTATCTCCCTTGGCATGGTGGTTAGCTTGTTATTTCTCAAATCCAAACGCACCAACGACCTGAGGTCGCCAATTAACGGGGATATATGCTTGATCTTCAACCCTGAAAGATTCAAGCGGGTCAACTTGTCTTGCTTCACGACCGTGTTGTTACGTTCCAAGATTTTTGACATCTTCCGAGTTAATCCCATCTCTTCGATGAGCCGGTAAAACACCTGGATCTCGCTTGCTGGTTCCTTCATGGTAATCAAGGTTTCATTATCGTATTGATCAGTTGTTTCCTCGTCGTGACCGGTCATCCGTGACCTCGCAGCCTTTCGCTGATAATTGTTCGAGCAAGTCATTGGCTTGCCTTTCAAGGGGATTATCTCCGACCATCAAGAACTTCAAGTTATGGAGATCGAGAAGTGAATAGGAAAGGGATTCGAGCCGGTTGTTGGCGAGGTTCAACCGTTCCAAACCCGTCATGCTACCTATAACCCTTGGAAGTTCGTCCAACTGGTTCCCGTTTAGCCATAGATCCCGGACCTTGGTAAGATTCTTGAAGGTATCTGGGATGCAGGTGAGATTGTTGTCGTGTAGGTAGAGGAGCTTGAGGGAATTCAAGCCTCCAATGGATCTCGGAAGTTCGTCCAGGGAGTTGCTATTCAGCACGAGTTCTTCCAGCGCTTCAAGCTTGTCTATTGAAGGTGGAATGCTAACGATCTGGTTGAATTGGAGTTCAATCTTTTCCAATTTCCGGAGATCACATATTTCTCTTGGTAAAATACTGATTTTATTATCATAAAGCCCGAGACGGTGTAAATTTTTCATTGCACTAATGCCAGGGGGAATTTCGGTTATATTATTTGAAACAAAATCGATTCGTTCCAATTTGTCGAGATTATAGATTGATTCATCTATTGCCTCGATGGAATTACCCCTGAAATCAAGCCGGCGTAATGAATTAATTTTACCGAGCACTGGCGGGACTTTGATAAAACGATTCTTTTGCAGGTTGATGATTCGCAAGTGATTAAGATCCTCAAATGCGCTTGGCAGGGAATCGATGTGATTATTACTCAAGTCTAGCTCCCTCAACCGCTGGAGCGAGACAATGGTTCCCGGGAGCTTCGTGAAACCCATGCGTTTCAAAAGAAGGGAACGAAGCCGTTTCAACTCTTTCATGCAGGATGGAATGGTGAATTGATTATAGCTTAGTTTCAACTCATCGAGCTTGAACATCAAGCAGGTACACTCGGGAAATGCCGCAAACCGATTTTCCCTGATATCGAGTTTTTCCAGCTCCCGCAATGCTTGGAAAGAGGATGGTAATGATGTCAAGCAATTCCCCCGTAGATCGAGCCGCCGTAATAGCTTGAGGTTCCCAATAGTTTCTGGTAGATCTCTAAGATGGTTGTATCGCAGGTCCAATCGTTCCAGGAACTTGAATTGATCCACGTTTGGGGGTAAATGATCAATTTCACACCAAGACAAGTCAAGGGAAACCACGATATCATTCACGAATCGAGTCTTGGCGCTAGCTAGCACCCTTTCGATTTGGGTCTCCCTCTCCAATCCAAGTTCTTCCAAGAATCCCGACAGGATGGATCTCTCGTTTCTTGAAATCATGGATAACCACCAATCCCGAGCAATGGTACGATTCCCATATACAAAAAGGATGAAGGTGACGATTTCATGAACGTCTAATTCCTGCTAGAGAGCAGTGGAAATGGTTCGACGAGCCCTTCCCCGTGCATTTCCAAGGGATCGAAGACCGTCCTTACCAACAATCCGAGTAAATCCTCTGGATAAAGCACGAACTTTCCCTCGAGAATATCGTGGATGCTAATCCATAACCCCTTGAACCTGCGGTTGCTGGTCACTTCATATCCAACCACCGTATCTTGGTCGTACAGACTCTCGTCCAAGAATCTTCCATCATAGATGAAGAGAATTTCATGCTTCAATTTTCCCTTGCTATAATACCTGTTCTCGATGACACCGAGAAGCACCAAATCCTTGATGGGTTGATTCAATTCCTCTTGAATTTCACGCTCGAGGGCATCCTCGCTATGCTCATAAAACTCTATAGTGCCCCCCATGGGACGGTAAAATGATAAATCCTTTTCGGCGTTATTATACTCTGCCACTAGTATCTTGTCTTCATGCTGGAAGACGCAAAGCGCCTTTGCCTTGATTTCTTGTTGCGACGCGTTTCGATTCATTTTCCTTAGCTTCGTGCCATGTGGTTACCAGTCAATATTAACCGGGAAACAACCGTTTATATATTTGACCATAATTCTTTGGGTATTTATTATATAATATATATAATATGTCTTATTATATATTCGATATAGGCTCCCGGAAAAGCTGGGACTGTGCGTTCCTCGGTGAATTGCCCACGAGGAAGCACCACGTTAAACTTCACCTGATTGTTAATAAATATAGCGGGTAAACTGCAGTTTAAAGGAAATCAATTGAATTACAACGTGTGATGGGTTGCTTATTGCGTTGATGTGGACAAAAAAATTGAATCAAGAACTTTGAGGAAGGAAGCAAGGAGA
>WJJB01000013.1 GCA_014729935.1 Candidatus Bathyarchaeota archaeon
AGATTGACGGCTTCAGTGGTGCATTGGCACGATTCTTGGAATATACGTTCGAAATAAATGCACCGGTAAACACGGAAAAGGACGGGTTTTTTCTTAACATCAAATGGATCAATCGTGCGCGCAGCAAGAAGAAACGGTGGTTCCACGTGGGGGAAGTGACTGATATCGAGATCTTGGCAGTCGCAAAACAAATTAACGATGATAACGCAAGATTAGGAAGGTCAACGGTGAACGACGGTGAAACGTGGATAGTAACTGATGATGAGGGAATACAGAAAGCAACAAGCTATTTTTTCGGCGACGAGATTCGTGCGCTGGAGGCAGCAACCTTCCTCAGCTATTTATTAGGTGTTTCTAACAACCCGGAGATTCAGGACAAGCTTGAACATGTATCTAAACGCATATTTCATTATTTCACCACCTTCAGGCGTCAAAGTGGAAGGCGTCCCGTTTCACAGCTTGATACCTTTTTCTCCGAGATGCTAAATCACATAAGAATGGCCAGGAAGGATATCCAAGCCTCCTTCGATCCCCCCGTGCAAGAGCACTTTGAACGGTTTCTCTTATTAGGAGATGAATTGCCCATGGATCTCTCCATCTACAAGCCATTACTACTCACCCTCGCCAAGATTTTCGAGGAGATTTCGCGAGGGGATATTGAATTCATGGACACTCAGTTATCACGTCTATATTGCCAGCTCGGCAAATTAGCTAAGATGATTCCCGAGATCGCAGATTACCGGCGGTTTTACAATTACATTGCGGTGCATCTCGTGAAGGTACACTTGGAAGCCTTCAAGATAGCATTCCAAGATTTCAACATCAATCACTCCCAGCATCATCTCATTGCCGCCAAGAGCGTGATCCAAGGGTTGCTTGATCAAGAGCCCATTTCCCAGATGCATCCGGTAGTTTTATTGGTGGAAACCATATTTAGCCTGTTAGTGGTGGATGATCACCTAGGAAAGGTGACGTCGAGCGGCCATGAAGCCAATATCAATATTAATGTTGAATGCTTGGCGAGCATCGTGAATGCAGGTACCTTGCCATCCATCCTTCCAGATCATCTAGTATTTCTTTCCATCATGACACATTTCCTTGGTTTTGGGAATGGGAAGGTGTTTTCAATTGAGGGATTGAAGAAACCCGAGATGCACATGAACACGGAGCTCGTCCTTCCCAAGGATCCACGCAAATTAATGCCCTCATTATTCATCTTGGAAGATTTCATTGATGAAGTCACGTCTTATGGGAACCACGCCCTCGCGTTGAACGTGTATAAAGGCCTACATGGGCTATTTCCCCCAAATAGGACCGATGACATAGAACGGATCGAGGGAAAGATATACCTGACTTGCCTGATAATGAACAGGAAGCCTGAAAATTGCTTCGCAGGTAGGTTTGATGAATCATGGGAAAAAACAAGTGAGGAACTTGATGATTCACTCATTACTGATGATTTCAGGTCAATCAATGTCATGAATCAGGTGTTTCACAAGCGCGTGAAAATACTTTCCCATTTTGGCATCATTGACAGCCATCATGGATACATAGCGTGGATATACCCGCTTCGGTCCAAGTTCTTGGTGAAAATCCCCTTGGAATTAATCAAGATACAGCCGGGAAGAATGAAGGATTTAAAAATCACCCGGGGAAAAATCAAGGTAAGACCGTTCAACCCAGCCGATATACCTGAAAGAGACAAATCCCTGATCTTTCGCGGAACCATCACGCTTGATGAAAGATGCGAGATAGAGGTATTTACTTACCAACAAGATTTCTTTACCCTCGATCTCGTGTGAAAGGGGTGTATTATCATTATATATGAATACCGAAGTGATATCTCCAGGATCCTCGTGGGATTGCTCCAACTGACAAAGGATCCAGGTAAGAATACCGTTGGCTTGCCGCAACTCAAGGATTTCATCTTGGAACACGAGATGGAAGAATCGGATCTTGATAAGTTGCTCGAAATCATCAGCACGGGGTCTGATGGGGCTATCCTAGTCTTACGAGGGAAGGAAATTCCCCAAGTACGCATCCTTGATAAAATCAACCTATATCTCATGCTATTGAAGCTAGATTATAGCATGGCTTCCGCGGACCTCTTGCATTGGCAGGATTTCGAAGCCCTTGTTGAATATGCCCTCGAGGAACATGGTTTCCTCACCGAGAAGAATTACAGGTTCAAAGATGCAAGGGGAAAACGCCACGAGATTGATGTGTTAGCAATTGATAAGTTATCCAAGGAACATCTCATCTTCCTGCTTGATGCAAAGCACTGGAATTACAAGACCAATTCAAGCGCCACGCGCATCTTGGACGCTGCGAAGGACCAATTCAAGCGTACTGAGGCACTTGGTAAGACCAAAGGTGCCTTATCCCAGTTATTCTTCAAAAAAAACCTTGAATGGTCTCATGCAATATTGATTCCAGGCGTTGTAACACTACTTGCCCCTCCCGTGCAAGATTTTTTTATTCCCATCGTCTCCATATTATCATTTAATAATTTCATCCAAGAATTTTCCGAGAACCTTGATTACTTCAAGAAAAAGCACGTCAGGGGGATTCCAACCCAGAAGCGGTTGGTATCATGAAGGGAAACCTGGATGGTCGTTCCATAACGGGTGATGCATCCAAAAATCGCAATAATTTTTTATAAAAGGTTTCATTGAAACTTGTAAAGGCATCCTTTTTTAAACGAGCCAACAAGGTGAATCCAAGATGAGTACCGATGGTCAAGAAACCTTGGCGCAAATTGACTTCTTGCTCAAGCAAATTTCAGAAAATAATACAGTTCCCAGGAATATCCGCCGGTGCGCGGAGGAAGCATTGGCCGATCTTGAGAATGACGAAAATTCAAGCGCAGTGAAAGCCAGTAACGCAATCTCACGTTTGGAAGATGTTTCGATAGATCCTAATTGTCCCGTGCACGTTCGAACGCAGATCTACCGCATCGTGTCATTACTCGAGACAATCAAGGATTGAGTTCCCTGGAATCCGCCCCTTTCATTTCACGTGCGTTCCTCTACCATCATCTTTTTCCACCCACGCTTTTTCACTGTGTTTCACCACCGAGTGATCAATTCCGCCAAAGCGGGGAGTAATAAGGAAAACGGGGTAAACGAAAAAGGAGGGAATAGTTCATTTCTTTGCGGGCTTTACCGGCTTTCGCCCACGCATCGTGCCACCTTTCATGGGTTTCGTTGGTCGCCTGTGAATGGGTTTCAGCCGTTTCTGTGCTGGTTCCTTGGAAAAAAGTGTCTTGAGTCGCTTCCAACCCTCATCGGGATCATCCACGAGATGGACGGAGGACAAGGAGCTTAAAGCCTTGAACCCGCCAGGATCGAAATATGAATAACCCGTGGTGCTACAGGTCCCATCATTCCCCACGGGACCGAAACCAACGAGATCATCACCAATCAGTTTCATCATGAGAAACCAAACCTTTTTTTGTTCATCATTCACGTTCCAAGTGGTTTCCACGAGGAAGTTCCTGGTGAATTTCCGGAGCGAACCATCGAACACGGGAACGAATTTTGAAATATCCACATCCCTATCTTCAAGCAATTTCACCACCACTCTCGCCATGATGTCCCGAGCCTTGGTTCCATTCTGGCTCCGAGCGTGCACTGAAACTGGATTGATAACTCTTGTTTGCTGGACGGGTGCCTTGTTATACTCGGGGAGCAACCGGAGCATGTTGCCACCCAAGATATTCTGCACATCTTGGATGTTCCCACCCGCGTCAAAGAAGTTCTTCGATACAAGGTAGGATATAACATCCTTGGCATGCCGTTCGAACGCGTAGGGGAAATCGCTACCAAACAGGAGATGCTTGGACCAATTCTTCCCCGCGGGACTCTTGTGCATGAAATCGGTGACGTAAGCGTCCCACTCGGGACTCCTGGTAAGGGAAATTTCACCGTACGTGTTTGAATCGGAAATCGCATTGTACACGTCCGTGTTGCCATTGTGTCCTTGGACGCAGTGCCCCACGATGATTTTCAGATGTGGAAGGAGTTCTGGGTTATTTCTTTGCAGTTGGTTCTTTGTCGCTTTTACCAGCTCGCTGATATCATACACGGATTGCCTACCGCGAGTGTCAAAAATCACCGGTAGGGACATTTTTGCCGCTTCTGTTAAGACTGCTATCGCATTTGAGTTATTGATGTGATCAAGCCACCCCTCCGATCTCGGGTGGAGCTTCAACCCACGCAAACCCCGTTCGAGTATTGATTTCCTGAGTTCATCGATGGCTTTTTGACCCTCGTCGGGAAAAACGCGGCAATACCCCAACATCTTGAGAGACACGGGAAACTTTGACACCACTGATGCCACCCGCTCGTTGCTTGCTGCAAACAAGGCAGATGAATCGTTTCCACGATATGTATCCATGAACGGGAAGCCAATGCCATAATCGATCATCCACGCATTTTCCATGCGTTCCATGAGCTTCGAGTACCTTGATGAAGTCGTAGCTGCTTGCTGGAAAATTTGATAAACGGGAGGGTGGGGGGTTATCTTGAATTCGTATGTCTTTCCTTTGGATGTGAAGCTCCATTGGTTCCCGCCAGTTTCCTTAATAACTTCCGCGTATGTTTTCTTGTAAAAATCGATGGTTCCAAATGGTGCCATGGGGTTTTCGTTTGCAACCCCATCCACATCGTGGCCGATATGACTATGGGCATCTATTATGTAAATGAAATGGGTTTGGCCGTTAACTTTGGCTATTATCATGAATCGTTTCCCTGCTTATAATGAGGTTAATAATTCAGCTAGAACCGGTATGCTATTTATCTTTTTCTTGGTTGGAAGATAACGAGTCCTGCAAGGAAAATGGTATTGGCAAGATCTGATGTCAGGAAGGCGTTATCATGGATTCTCTCTGATGAGGAGGATTTAACGCGTTTCGGGCGCTTTTTTCCACAATGTTTTTATCCCTGATCCTATAAGTAAGAATCGAGCGATAGCACGGGTAGAACCGTGTGATCACGCATGTGACGATATTTTACGGTGCTTAAAACATGACAAAAAGAGTGTTTATTAATGGCTTTGGGCGCATCGGTCGAGTGTTTTTCAGGAACCTTCAAAAACGAATGGGTTCTGCCGATATCGAGGTCGTTGGTATCAACGATCTCCTACCAACTGACATGCTGGCATACTTGCTGAAGCATGATACCACCTATGGTCCGTTCTTGTATGACGTGGAAGGTAAGGAAAGCGCGCTGGTGATCGGGGATAAAGAGATCCCTGTATACGCGGAGAGGGATCCCGCGAACCTGCCTCACGGTGATTTAAATGTTGATGTCGTGCTTGAATCAACTGGATTTTTCAGGAAGCGGGAAGGTGCTGCCAAGCACTTGGAAGCAGGTGCTAAAAAGGTATTGATCTCTGCACCAGCAACGAATCCAGATGTGACCATCGTGTACAAGGTGAACCACGATGCGGTCCAACCCGATCACAAGATCATTAGCAATGCAAGTTGCACCACCAATTGCCTTGCTCCCGTCGTGAAAACACTGCATGACAATTTCTCGGTGCAGAAGGGATTCATGACTACCATTCACGCTGTAACCAACGATCAGCGAGTATTAGATGCCCCCCATAAGAAATATACTCGCTCCCGGGCATCATGCTTCAACTTGATTCCCACGACAACGGGTGCCGCAGCAGCCATTTCGCTAGTTATACCCGAGTTGAAGGATAAACTGGATGGGATGGCAGTTCGTGCTCCCGTTATCACCGGTTCCTTGGTTGATCTCACGGTGAACGTTGAGAAAAGCGCGACCGCTGATGAAGTTAATAAAGCGATGATGGATAATGCCAATGGCGCCATGGACGGTGTTCTCGGTGTTTCAAAGGACGAGATCGTGTCATCCGACATCATCGGAAACCCACTCAGCAGCATCTTCGACCCCCACTACACGAAAGTTTCCGGGAACTTGATCAAGGTGTTAAGCTGGTACGATAACGAAGCTGGTTACTCTAACAGGTGCATCGACGTTATCGCCAAGGTCATGTAAACAACAGGAATTAATCATTTCTCAATATTTTCTTCTTTTCTTGTATTCTTGCCATCCATCGTAGGTTTTTCAAAGAACCGTTGAATTAACATCATTTTTCACGTGGTTATATTTCCCCCGTGGACTCATGGCGGTAAATATCAATTCCCGCACCAATAGCATCCTTGATCCGTGCAATTTAGTAATCTAGCATCATGCAACATCAAGTTGAAATGGAAGGAGAGACACTGCACCTTTGACTGTGGTACGATTAATCATTCGTGATTGAGCATGATATTGAGAGATCTTGGCAAATACTTGACCATGTGGCGCGAGGGCACGTTGGATGCATCGGGTGATGAAGCAATTATAAATCCGGATGTGAAATTCAAGGTGATCGTGGACGATGCACATCCACGGGTGAAACCACCCTTGGAAAACCTCGACCTTCTGTTCAGGCGTGAATTGATCGTGAATGGCAATGAAGTATACTCCGAAAACCACCTCGAAAGGAAATTGCTTTTTACCGAGATCGAAGCAGCGATGGCATCCGAGGAGGGATTATTTGCAGATAAATCCCCGATTGAAAAACAACATCCTACAAATCCAATTGAATACGAACATTTAGGAAGGTTACCCGATGGTTCCCTTTTCTTGGAAAATATCAACAGGAGCGCAATTCACGTGGGACTTGGAGGCAAAATATCCCAAATCGATCTCATGTTATTGCGGAAAGGCGTGCTGGATGGAGAAGTATCCACGGTTGATGAAAAACAACCCAATCCCATCAACCGTGAATTCAAGAAAATCATCACCAACGAATATATGGATCATGATTGGTCTGATTTGTCGTCGAAATTTTTATCCAAGGATTGAACGTAGGATGATGGAGCAATGGGCGCACCCATCGAACAAGAAACAATGGAGCTCCTGTACCAATTCAAGGAACGGGGATTCGTAAAAAGGGTCAAGGAAAGCATGAAGCAAGGGAAAGGGATGGTTCACGAGGCCTTGAATGATATCCGGGAAACTATCGAGGGAGATCCACGGTCCCAGCTCCTTTTTTCCGTACGGCTTCTTACGAGCAACGGCTCGCTTATCGATCAAGCAGGTCACGTGATTAGCATGCACGCTTCCAGCCTGATCTTAGAAATTAACGATGAAGAATCATACACGCTTCAATTACTTGCAAGCAAACCAATACATAGTGGAAATCCCGAGAATATTTCTTGGATTGGGTTACCAAGATCGGGAAAAACATCGCTAATCCACCGGTTAAAATACAATGAGTTCAAGGAAGTCAAGCCAACCCCAGGCATACACATTGAGACAACCATATTCCAAGGTGTCATGTACCACCATTTTGATGTAGGGGGTCAAATTGCTTTCCAACCTGATCTCTTGGAAACTATCCTGCTGGATTGCTCGCCAACCATGATTAGCTTGGTTATTGGGGGAAACCAACGGGATTCTTGGACTCATGATTCACATTTCACATCTTGGGTCAGTGAACGTCTACCGCATCTTGGTATCCCGGTAACCGTCATCGTGAATCCGAGTGATGTTCACGAGAATGATGAAATGGCAGAGGCGAGACGCTTGTGCCAAGAATGCAATATAAGAAACGGGACGGGTACTTGGAGGCCAATCACGATGTCAGCGAGAACCGGTATTGGAATCCCTGATTACTTGCTACATCTTGAGC
The DNA here is from genome assembly GCA_014729935.1 of Candidatus Bathyarchaeota archaeon. GTDB lineage: Archaea > Asgardarchaeota > Lokiarchaeia > Sigyniarchaeales > Sigyniarchaeaceae > WJJB01. Next base: position 7,711 of record WJJB01000013.1, read on the forward strand.
AGATCAACGAGACAGCCTCGCTGCAACAAGGCTAAATACAATTGGTAATCCCAATGCAATCGAAATGACCGTTCTATCTGGAATCGTGCTTGCGATCGAAAGGGCACCAATGAAATCGAGCACGAGGCTACCCAAAGCAAACACCCCCAATAGATTCAGGAACAATTCCATGCGCCTGCTTTTCCTTGCGTCCTCTATCTCATCTAGCTGGTTGATGAGATCCCTCAATACATCCATCTTCTCCCGTGCAGCATGAAGGATTTCACCTGTTCTCCATGCTGCATTCAAGCGTTCTAGAAAATATATACTGTAATATACAGAAGTTTGGTTTCTTGGTTCATGCATGTCTAATCGCAACAACAGGTTGCTGATAAAGGCGCTCACCTTGTAGACGTCCTTGTATTTCTGGACGCGTTTTTCCTTTAGATTCATGGTTACTCTGTTTAGGATGATGTACAAGGCTCTATCCAAGTCCCACACTAATTTCCACGTGTAATGATGTGAAGCTATCCAATAAACCCAATCCTCCTTGGCTATATCTTCCGGGCTTCGCCCCCTGATATCACGCATATCTGGGACGCACACGAGCGAATCTCCAGATTCCACGTAGGCAAATATCGTTGGATGATTTCCATTGATCTTAGAAGATGTTCCATCCTTGGTGTAAATGTTTGTTCGAAGTGCGTAGTTTTGAATGCCATCCACGTTTACATCGAGCAACACGTCTTGGAAATGGTCACCATCGGGATCGAATCCACGTTTCATCACACCGATGAGGGTGCAGTGGGTCCACAGGCATTGAGTGGGGCTATCTGCACGTAATGCGGTGAAATCGAGATACCTCGTGCTCATGAGCGGGGGTTCCACCACTTGAACGGCGTGTGTCAGGGCATGCTTGATTTTCTTGATAACAGGGGCCAAGATGGACTCGAGATCCACGCCGAATTCGGTGGAAGGATGTTGATGTTTCTGAACGAAAAATCGAACCCGTTTGATGGTTTCCTTGTGTCGCCACTCGGATTGCGGGAGAAATAACTCAAAGTGAAGGATCATGCAATTGAAATTAAATATGTAAAAGTGCAGGTCCTTGATTTCCAATG
>WJJB01000105.1 GCA_014729935.1 Candidatus Bathyarchaeota archaeon
ACCCGAACCCCCGCATCAACCAGTACGGCGTGAGGTAAGAAAGCCCCGATTGTTCATGGAGCAGATTCGTGGGTGCACTGGTGTTTTGCCAGTGAAACGGATTCCCACCCCACATGTAGTTCCTGGTTCTTCGCATTGAGACGGTGAGGGGCCTGTCGTAGAAATCCTTGTCCAAGTCAAATTCGAAAAACAGGGGTGAAAGCACACTGCCGATGGGATTCGATTCGAAGAAATCGATCCAATTGCTGAAATCCATCAGCTCGTATTCAGGTCCCACCGGATCGATGGATCCATAGACATCTGGAAAATGATTCTCCTCGAATTCCATGAGCTGGTCTTCCACGTCCCGTTCATAATACACGTTATCACCTTGATTGAATTCATTCACAAGCAAGTAAAACGTGTTGAAATGCGCGTTACGGTGCGTTTTCACGAAGGACCACAAGCCATCGTGGAAATTTCTCAGGTAAATATTGTGCAGGTATGGATCCTCTTCAAGCATTAGCAGCGCGAAGGCAACATCAGAACCAAAATTATACGCGTAGTAATTTGCAACGATTTCCTGCGGGCCACCCTCCCTGGTGTGAAAGGCGTATCCCTCGTTGATTGCATAATGATAATAGAGGCGCTCGTATTTTTCCGGGAATGCAAGTGCTCCCATTTTCATCAATAGCAGCACCCAGCTTCCCCCTTGGAAGAAGCGCATTTCTTGATCGGTCCCGGTCGGGCCGCCATATCCCCCGAGCCCAAGATAATTAGTGACCTTCAACCCGTTGCAGAGTTGATCGATCACCAGTTCCAATGTATCATGGACCCATGGGGCATCGGCTTCATCCACGAACTTGTATGCCATGGCAATCCCCATGTAATACCCCCCGTGCTCGTCTAAGCTTGTGAAGTCGCTATACCTGTATTGGCTATAGATCCCGGTACCGTTATAATATGCGTACGGTCTCGGACCATCAGTGAGGTTGTCATCGAATAAAGGCATGCCAGGGACGGTGCGATGCTCCGGCGCAGCCCACATGCGCGCCAAGATCGACCCATGATCTGAACCAAGACCGCCATTTGGCACGGCGAGCAACATGGACATGCCATGGGTCAATTTCCTGATCACATCTAACGATTCATTCTTCAACGTGCCATTATTTTCCCGCTTGGCAGCAAGGTACTTTCCAACGAATGCTGCCATGGCATTGGCAGAGTACAACGCTGCATTATCCGAAAAATGGTACTCGTCCACCGTGCCATATGTCAAGTCGGTGAACGTGGTTGAAACAGTGTAATTGAGAGGCATGTGGTAATCCTCGTACCTCTGGTCGAAAAAGCGCGCCATCTCAGCAAGCCTGCTGTAGTTTGCCACCCTGAACGTGGATATATCGGGCATCTTGGATTCATCCATGCCGAAACTTGGGATCTCCGTATATAGCTTCGAGATCACGCCCGCAACAGTTCCAAGAAGGATAACGGGAACCAAGAGAATGACAACAAGTCCTAGCTTTTGCTTTCGCAAGTCACGCGTGCTACGAATTCTCATGATGCGTGAACCTGCACGCCCGGGTATTTAAGGCTTCATTTAATTTTTTGAATGCCAGATTACCGCAACCACTTTCATTTTCAAGTCGAACCATAACCCGTTTGCTTCATGAATCCTTCCATCGCCCTTATTTGAATTTGATTGCTACGTAACAATATGAGGATGGTGGTTTTCTGGCGGAAAAAGGTATAGTTTCGTGGAAATTCATGCGCTTGGGAAAATTTCGCGTCAATAATCCTGCCATGGTGTTTGAATTAACTAGGTAGGCGCGTGGGGAAAACGTTAATTAATGCATGATGGCTATCATTGCATCATTTATCGATATTAGATTAAATATTGAGAGAGAAGATCATGACGGAAAACAAGAAAAAAGCAGCCCTCCTTTCGGCAATGATGGTCACAGGTATCGCCATTTTCTACCTTGGGTTTGAGTTCAGTTCCAGCATGGAATCGAAATCGGCACTCCGTGACCCAGATAATCTGAAGGTGTCTGGATCACCGATATCTATCACGGGAAACGGGGCATTAGCGGCTGTTGCTGACGGTGGGGATGGGTCATCAGGAAACCCGTATTACATAGAACATCGCGTGATAAATGGTAGCGGTTTTTCTTCCTCCGGTATCATGTTACGTGATATAGACGCATACCTGGTTATTAATAATTGCACGGTGACCGATACGGATGATAATTACAGTGGGATTCTTCTTTGGAATGTCACGAACTGCATGGTGGGAAATTGCACCATTCAGCGATGTTATCAAGGTATCTACACCTACCAATGCTGGTATGGAGAGTTAGATATCGCCAATAATGTCGTTTCCGACAACTCGCAATCGGGAATCCATCTCGTTTACGATTCGGTGAATGTTACGGTCCGAGATAACCTTGCTGAATATAATGGATTTAGTGGCATTGCCATAGAGGGAACGGGTAATTATGGGAATATTGCGTGGAATAACACCTGCAGGTATAACGAAAGACATGGCATTACTTTGCTAGCCGAGAGCGAGAATAATACCGTGGCAGAAAATTACATCACGGAGAATGAAAGACATGGCATTTATCTCCGGCTGTCCGCGCATGGAACCAATATCTCCAATAACCAGATATACTTCAATAATTGGGACGGGATACACATTGCCGATACCAATCATACCCATATTGCTAATAACGAGATTCTCGGGAACCAGTATTGCATCGTGAACGAGGACCCATACGAGAATCAAACCGTGACGGGAAACACGTGCAACAGTCGACCGGTTCTCTCCGATGGATTGGTCAACCCGCAAGTTGGAATTAACACGAATGATTTGCTTTCTTTCTCGGTGAAATACACCGATCCAGACAATGATCCTCCCACATCAATAATAGTAACGAGCAACCAGAGTGGGTTCACCCGGGCGTTGGTCAAGCAGGATTCCGGTGATAATGACTATACCGATGGTGCGGGATTTGGCACGTCCTCGAAGGTTCCACAAGGCTGGCACCGGTTCACCTTCCAAGTGAGTTTTCAAGGAAGGATCATTGAGTTTTTAGTGAATACGGACATCCATATTGAAGCAGCTCCTGAGAGGAAGATTGGAGCACCATCGGTTATCACCTTCATGGCAATCCTAGCTGGGATGGGTCTCACGGTATTGCACCAAAGAAAAAAATAGAGGAATCCCTTAATCTCTATAGTCATTTTTTTTTCTCGTTTTCCACGAAAGTTTTCCACAACCGATTCATCAATCCAAGGTTCTACCGCGAGCACGAGAACAAGATCAAGAAACGCCATAGCGAACTGTCTCTGAAGCAAGAAGGATCGAGCAATCGCAACAAGAGACGGG
>WJJB01000106.1 GCA_014729935.1 Candidatus Bathyarchaeota archaeon
AAGCAGCGATGCACTCGCGGTAAGCTCCAGCCATGAGTCCAGGTCGGAAGCTCCAGCCATGAGTCCAGGTCGGAAGCTCCAGCCATGAGTCCAGGTCGGAAGCCCCAGCCTTCAGGCCGGGGTTAGTTCACTCGAGCCACGCGGTGATCAAGCCCCCCCGCTTGACCTTGATATTTTCGAGTGGAATTCGCACCACGCTTTCTACCGTTCTTGAAGAGAAATTCACGATTTTGATGCCCCACCCGTCAATTGCTCCAAGATACTCGCTTCCGGTGCGTCCTGGTGTCATAACCATCACTTCAACGGCTAATCCCTCGGTTTTCTCCCGAGTGGTTTCGATATCTCGCAATACTGGTGGTGGAAGCAATTCCGGGGCGGGATGAATATTGAAATCCAATGGTCCGAGAAGAAGTTTTATCCCAAATCGAGATTCCAGTTGCCGGAGACGTTTATAGAAGTATCCAAATTGGTGCTGGTGCACCTTGGAAAGCCTCCTACCGGTCTTATAAACCAGGTAGTTCTGGATACCAAGGCGCAATCGGGTGCCATAACTCCCATCTTCAATATTCTCATTCATTTTCTTGAAAAACTTAATAATTTGAATGATATCGTTATCATTATAATTAAAAAACCAGACCGGAGTGATCACGAGGTCCATTCCTGCTTCGAGGACTCGATCGAAAGCATCAATTACCGTTTGCTTGTTGTAATCTTGGCGACCAGAAAGATGCTTGAGCATGGCATCATCGAAGCCATTCAGGGTGATATTGAGCTGATCCACGCCGGATGCGGCAAGCTTGTCGATTTTTTCATTGTCCAGCAAAGTGCCATTGGTTTGCAAGGATACTCGCTCAATGCGTTCCTCCCGTGATAACGAGTGGAATAGATCGAAAATGCGTGGATATACCATGCATTCACCATAAGGATCCACGTGTGCTTCAATATCGTAAATATTCTTGTATTTAATGACTTGCTTGATACCTGAAAGCAAGTAATCGAGCTCCACTTCAAAATCTCTATCATAACTACCTACATTAGCATAGCAATACTCGCATCTAAGATTACAAAGAGTTGTTGGCTTGATCTCGATCAAGTTGGTCCCCCTATCCACGATTCCAATAAAATCATATCCAAAAAGGGGAATACCACTCTCTTGGGTAATTTTCGTCAGCATGATATCGATCCTGCCGGCTGCATGCGTGATGGAGAAAAAAGAGGATGGATCGTGCGTGTTCGTTGGACGATCAGTCTTACCAGCCTGAATTGTAGGACCTACCGTAGTTATTACCGTAGCCATACTTGCCCCCTTCGGGAGCGGCTGCTTTGGTTATCACGACGTTAATCGCTTCAGGACCCTTCCTGCCTTCCTGAACTTCAAATTCTACCTCGTCTCCACCCCTGAGGGTTTTGAACTCGTCATCCGAAACTATATTGGAGTAGTGCACGAAAATATCGCCTTCTTGGTCATCAACCGCAATGAAGCCGTAACCCTTGCGAGCTGAGAACCATTTTACTGTTCCTTTCATTGTCAACGCTAACCATTCTATCTGTCATCAATTGCCGTAGAAACCCGAGCAGCTTGAAACGAACCTAAAAACCTGCAGCGCAAATCTACTATGATAATACATAAATCACTCGCTTAAATAAGTTTAAGGAATGATTTCATGTGTAACCTACCACATGGTAGCACTCTCGAAGGGCCGCTTCGTCCTTATCAACTGCCATTCCAGTGATGGTGGGGGAAAGCAGAAGTCATTCAAAAACCGTGCACGTGAAAGATAAACTCGAACTCTCGATCTGGGAACAAGGATTGCACGGTTTGCTCTGCTTCTTCTGTTTTTTTGTGACAATATTTCAGCTTGAATTGATTATCCATGAGCAAGGTCATGACCAAGAAGATCTGGTTCCCAACCCGTTTAGCTCGCATGTCTTGGATTCCAGTTATATCCTTGATGAGTACCACGTTTTCGATGATGGTGATTTGATCTTCATCCGTTAGCGGGTTTCTCTCAAGAAGATTAGCAAAAACGTCCTTCGTGGATAGAAAGGTGGCAATAACGATGATGGCAGATATGATGATGGCAAAAATCGGATCGGCAAGATCATATCCTGCAAGCACCAAACACAAGGCTATCACGACGATGATGGAACGTATTGCATCAAACAAGTATGCATATCCCTGAACGCGTAGGGAATCATTAGTGTATTGTTTTCCCCTTAAAATCAGAAACACGCCGAGTAGGAAATTGGACACGAGTAAGCCGACAATGACCAAAATGCTAGCGATACCACCTTCCAGCTCCAACTCTATCTTCCCTCCGAAGATGGAATCCAGCGCATTCTCGATGATTAGCGCGTAGATAACCACGATGATGATGGTCTGGACGATTGCAGACATCGTTTCAAAACGACCCTTTCCAAATGTATGCCTGCTATCCGGCCGTTCCTTGCTTTTTTCAATGCCTCGTTTCATGACGAACACCAGCAACACGTCGATGATGGCATCGATGGTTTCCGAAACCACGCTGAGGCTAAGGGTGATGATCGTGACGATGATCTTGATCCCAAGCACTATCAAGGAATAGATCATGACCAAATTCACGATCTTGGCTTTTTCTTCTTCGGGATCCTTTGCCTTCACTTTTTCCGTGGTACTCGCACTCTCTTCCTGCATCATGAACCGGCAACACGTCTCGGTGAATGATGTGAAAAATCCTGCATGAATTTTAAAGAAGCGTGATCGGGGTAAACTCGCATTCCTGCCTTGGTTCTACTGGTATTGCCTCGACCAACCCGGTCCTTTTCCCGTGTCCATGTTTCATTGCGAAGAGCTTCAATCGTTTTTCTTGCAGGAATTCCTTGTGGAAAACTACCACGAGTTCGTCCTGTTGGTGGATTAAATCCTGGCCATGACCTTCATGGTGAACACTGGTTCTTGGATAGTCCATTGACAATCGTTGTAGCAGCTGCCTTAGTTCCATCATCTCATGCCCAGTAACAGAAACATGTTTTCCGAATAATAAAGTACCTTCGGGCGTGGGGGATTCATGGGGTAACCTGGTGTTGGCTGCACGGCGAAGGTACCTGTTCCGCAACTGGTATTCATCCTTCGTGATGATCGGACAGTAATGAATGGATACATGCTCGTTTTGCCTAGCATTATGCCATTCAAGGATTTCGAGGGCGGCAGTTTCGGAACCATCCACTGCTGCCATCGTTCCTTGTTTTAGTTGAAAACCTCTTTCTTTCAAGGCAGTAGCATTGGTCACAGAAAACTCAAATTCGTTCAGATTAAGGAAATTTGCTCCAATCTTCTCAAGGAATCGTACCACTTTCTTCATGTACTTGATATATTTCCTTGTGGGTATGGCTGGAATCTCCATGCCAACATCCGGAATCCTGTTAATGGCAAATTTCACCCGCGACAATCCATGCATGGGAGGATGGAACCGGATTTCATTCAAGCCCGCATTTGCGAGTTGTTCCATCTTCCCGAGAGTTGCATTGATTCCATTGGTATATAGATGCGCGTGGAGCCTCATTCCTCGCTCCTGCTTTAGGAATTTCAACCAGTGAATTACTTGAGGGAACGCGTACCCGAGGGGGTCACCACCTGTAAAACTGATACCCTTGGCGTCAATTGCTTCTATTTCTCGTATCAAGTCTGTATCTTCATGGATCAGTCGTTCATTGATGAAAAAGGAGGTGGGATCTTTCCTTTCCTTGGAGATTGGGCAATACCAATGGCAATCACGGGGCTGGGTGCAGGAACCCCCCGCAAAAATGACAGCCTTCTGTCCCTTGATGCATTGCTGGCAACCAACCGGGAGGGGTCCGACATGAAGAGATCTAGCCGGAGATTCCTGTATTTCCATCTATTTCTCTCATCTAGACATGTTCATCGATCCATTTCAAGAATGGCGCGTATCCTTGAAGAATCGGTAATGATACAATTTCGGGACATTCATACGGGTGGAGTGATGTAATGCGTCGTTCTACATCTGCGAATCGCTCCACGCGTGTTTTTATTACCAGCAAACACTCGGTATCTTCATGTACTTCACCTCTCCATGTGTAAATCGACGTGATACCTTGTATTATGTTAACGCAAGCAACAATCCCATCATTCACCAAGATTCGTGCGATCTTTTTTCCTGTATCAACGTCTGGTACCGTGGAAAGGCAGGTCACGTATTCATGTTCCATGGAATAGCACCATTTGTTGTTTGGGTCATGGTACCACGGTATCATGGTTACCTAAATAGTTTGATATGGTTTCCCATGTGTATATAGTATTAGGTTCGACACTCGCTAGGAAGCACCTTACCAACTGAAACGTGAACATGCCATGGATCCCCACCAGAGAATCATGAAAGCCTTGAACCATGAGGAACCGGATCGCGTGCCAACCTTTAGCCAATCCATAGAGGAACCCTTCATTGAACGATTTGACGAGAATGTGGGAGTTGACGAGGCATTATTCGATGAGCTCTTCCCGTCCCTTCCCGTTGATTTTGTGTTTGCAAAAGCACTCGGGTTTGATTCAAAGTGGATGCACCTTGGAGGCTTGCAAGCACCCCCGGGTGACCATCCTGATGTGTCAAATGTACCGGAAGGATGCACGGTGAACAATTCAGGTAGATTCTACAAGAGGAATTCACGGGGAGAAAATTGGTATCAGGATGGGGCATTGAAAACACCGGAACTTCTCAAGGATTGGATATCATACATCAAGACCTTCACCACGCGGGATGAATCGTATTTCAGGTCATTTGCGAGCATGTGGGAATTCGGTATTAATCATGGGATACTACCTATCCCAACGATAGGGGGACCGACCTATATGACCTGGTCAAGCATTGGTATTGGCAAATTCGGCTACATGCTTCGAAAACATAGAAAGCTCGTCAAGGAATTAATCACTGCTTGGACCACGAAAACCATCGAGGCACACTCGCTGCTCTTCGAACAAAATGTTGACATGGTATTCATCTGCGATGATTTCGCTCAAAAGGATAGGTTGATGATGCATCCCAGTGATTTCAATGAGGTGGTCATCCCGAATTACAATCGAATGGTGAAGAATGCCCATGATCACGGTGCCAAGTTCATCGTGCATTCGGATGGCGATCTATCAGAGGCGTTTCCAGGGATGGTGGATGCAGGAGTGGATGGGGCGGAACCATTGGAGTACGAGGCTGGCATGAGATTAAAAGATTTAAAGCTGCGATTTGGAGAGGACATCTGCCTGATAGGGAACGTGCCAGCATCCAGCGCGCTCTGTGTGGGTACAGCCGAGTATACTCGAGACATAACCAAGCAATGCATCAAGGACGCAGCTGCTGGTGGGGGATTTATTCTTTCGGCAGGAGCGAACATCCTTGCAACCACTAAGATCGAGAACGTGCAGGTTATGATCGAAACCACGAAGAAATATGGTCAATATCCAATTCAGTTATAATTGGTGGCAAAACCTTGGATAACGAACCATCATGGAAGGTTGGAAATCATTTCGACATCCTCTAGGAAGATATCAGCACCCATGGTCCTATACAGCTCGGGAGTATCTTTTAGAGCCCCACCTCCGACCATGATCGTGACATCGTGGGTGGCGTGTTCCCGTATCTCACCAATAACCCGTTGCGCGTGGAATACATTGTACTTGTTCGTGATGCTAATGATCAAGTATTTCGGCTTCAAGATGTCGATTGCCGACAGGAATGATTTTTTTGGCGTGTCTCGACCTACGAATAAGGTATGAAAGCCAGCCAAGGTAAAGAAATCGGCAACCATGCGCGCCCCAAGCTCGTGTTGTTCTTTTGGAGGGCATAGCACTATAGCGGTATCTTCCCTATGTATTGCGTCCTCGTTCCTGGCATTCAAAACTCGTAAATAGCAGTTTTCAACTATCGTGCGAGCGATGGACGAACTAACATGTTCCTTCCAGATGCAAGCCGCTGGATCCTCGTGTTCATTGCATGTAATGCTATTCAAGGCTGGCGTCAAGATGTTGATGTATAAATCCTTGATGGAAAGGCTGTCATTATCCACCAATTCTAGGGAATACCTCACGGCGCCCTCCTTATCTCCCTTTTCAAGCAATTCGGTCATTTTTTCATAGATTGTCTCCATATCCATCATCTCAATACTCCAGGAAATATTTAAAATAGTATCCAAGCTCTTCTCCCTTTTGCGTGAGTTGTAAATCTTCGGTCATCAAGCCAAGTTGTTTCAACATTCCCACGTTCTTGTAAAAATCATCGATTTCCTCCATTGTTTGCAATTCCCCCTTGACATCAACCCCGTCGTGATATTCCTTGATGATTATCTTTGCATCGAGGGGAAGCTGGTTGGTAATCCCTTCGTAATTCAATACAATCTGCTTCATCTTTGGCGATAGGGGAAATATCATGCCATCTGCTTCTAGCTTCCTTATACCATCAAACGCCTTGATCTCGTCTATACCATCCAATTTCAAGGCTTCTAGCAGCCGTCGGATCATGAAAAACCCATTGAATGGGTCACCCTTGATGATGTTCAAGATGCGTTGTTGCAGGCTCGGATGGGTAGCTTGTTCGAGGAACTGGTCTACTCGAAATTGGACGGCGTTATAATTGTAAGTTAGATGCATATCGAATGCATCTTCGACCATGGTTGTGATTTCCTGCCTGGGTAACGACTTTCCCGTCCAGTTTTCAAGTTGATTCCCAAATTTATCCATGATCGATTGGTTAAATTGCTTCAATTGGAATTTCACGCGGGAGGAGGCATCACTTAAGAGTAAGATTGCCGTTCTAACAAGCCCGAGATCGTCCACGATGATCCTGAATCGACCGTACGAGAGCTGTTCTAAACCATCTCTTCCTTCTCCCGATGATTCACTACCGGGAGAGAATTGACTACCGATTTCTGCACCGAAGGAGGATATGGCTGAGAGAAATCCGGATAATAAGCCTTCATCAATTGGTACTTCACTAAATGACTTTGAATAAACAGGCAGTCCTGATTTGAGCAATATGAGAATATATTGGACATTTTCAGCATCTGAAAACAATTGATAAATACGTTTCAACTCCAATGCCCGTCGTTCAGTCATCTCGGTCTTGATGTTTCTTGGATTGTAGATTATATTGATCTTGTTCAATTCAACGAGTTTATCAAGTTTTTCAATGTTCTTAATGTAATTGTAACTCAAATCAATGTATTCCAAGTTTTTCAATGGCAGCAAGCCATCTACCTTCTCAATTGCGTTGTTACTGATATCTAAATAGCGCAATTGCTGCAAAGTATCTAATTTCTCGATTTTCGTGATGCGATTCCCTGAAAGAACGAGGTGTTCCAAGTTTTGCAATGTCGTTAATCCCTCAATTTTCGTAATCTCATTCGAGGCGAGATCCAAGTGTATGAGATCTTTTAATTCTTCCAATCCCTCGATCTTCTTAATATTGCTACCCCTAATCTCCAATCGCCTTAAATTCTTGAAACCGGTAATGAATGACATTGTTTCGATTTCCGCATTGTCAATCTCAAGCCACAACAAGTCCTTAGGATTAATATTTATTGATAGGGTGTCTTGAATATCTCCCATTGATTGATCGTGAATATATGCATAGCTTTTTGACTTTTCATGTAATTGCCCATCAATCTGGATGAAAGTGGTGTCATCTTTGAAGACGGGATATCGAAATCGTTCCATATCCGGTATGTCCCTCCATGCTTTCCAGGAGATTATGTGAGATCATTGAGTGGAAGGTCCAAAAAGTCATGGGAAGAAGCCTTAAATTCATGGATGGTCAACATTCATTTGCCTATTAGGCAAGTGATCAAAGACTAGTGACATGATAATGGAAACCGACGAAACCGAGTCAAGCACCTCAAACCAAGTTCTTTTCATAGCGATATCCAGCATGTTCATTGCATTGACTGCTGTGGTTACTTTAACTCTCCGAATCAATTTTCCCGCAAGCGGTGGGTATTTTAACCTTGGCGAAGTTATCATTTTCATGAGTGCATTGCTTTTCGGAAGATACGTGGGAGCGCTTGCAGGTGGCGTGGGAGCAGCAATAGCAGATCTCATCGGCTATCCCATCTTTGCACCTGGGACGCTCGTGGTGAAAGCGCTAGAGGGATTTATCATCGGATACCTGGTAGAGAAAATCGGAAGTAATGGTATGCATCTAAGGGAGGAACCTGGCGGGAAACCTGATGAGGACATATCTAACAGGATAATTTTGCTTATCCTTGGTTTCATTATTTCAACCTTGATCGTGTCCTTGGGCTGGATATTCGTTCCTGAGGGGATCGTTCTATGGTTATTAATGGCTACCATATTTGCAGCAACAATGGTTTATGCTTCCGTGCAGGTAAACACGAATTTCTACAGTTTACTGATCGCCATTAGCGCGGGAGTAGGAATCATGATTACGGGATATTTCGTGTATGAGGCATATATCTTGAGAATATCAGTGTATGATGCTTTCAAGGAAATCCCCATTAATTTACTGCAAGGATGCATCGGGATCATCGTCGTTCTTCCAATTCATCAAGCAATCCTCAAATCTGGCATAATCCAGGATATCAAAATCGTCAAAGGCAAGATAATGACGTGAAGGGAGTGCCATGGAATCAGGTTTGATCTTCAAGTGCGTGAATGGGCACGAATTTTTAATGAGTGATTTCCAGGATATCAATCCTTTATACCAATGTCCCGATTGTGAGCATTCAAGTCTCTTTTTAGAGTGTGATCCCATGCCACGGGAGTCGAATCTCTTCTTGGAGAGACATTCCTTTTGGGAGTACATGGAAGGGCTGATACCAAGCCACTTGATAAAAAACCAAATCTCTTTGGGTGAGGGCGACACGCCCCTCATTCGCTCGCGTTCCGCGAATGGAATACGGGGCGGTGACGTGTATTTCAAGGATGAGGCTATCAATCCAACAAATTCTTATAGGGATCGCGCGGCTGCCTTGCTTGTATCACATGCGCTTTCCTGTGGTTCAAAAACACTTTTCTCCGCAAGTGATGGCAACATGGGTGCTTCCATTGCTGCTTATGCAGCTGGAACGACCCTTTCATGCAAGATATACAGCGCTAGAGGCATGGATGTTGGGAAAAAGTCCCAGATCCTCGCGTTCGGGGCAATTTTACTTGAAAAACATTCAGACATGAATGAAGCCATACGCCGGTGCCTGAAAGAGCAAATTATGGAGGATGGATATCAAGCCACGGCTGAATTGAATCCATTTTCCATGTTGGCTCAAAATACTATTGCATTCGAAGTGATTGCTAGCGGCATGGTTCCCGAGGAGGTTTACGTGCCCACGGGGAACGGTGGAACCTTGTTTTCAATCTGGCAAGGATTCCAGATATTAAAGGAAATCGGTTCAATCGATAAGGTTCCACGCATGATAGCAGCAAGGATCACCGAGAAAAGCCCCACGAAGATAATTCCATTGAAGGAATCAACTGAGTATTCACAGCGAGATCTCCTTGAACACGCAATCGGTGAATCGGGTGGGATAATGATTGACGTGACCGAGCATGAAATTAGCGAGGCCATCTCCAAATTGGCGCGGACCGAGGGATTATTCGTGGAACCAGCGAGTGCGGCAGCTTTTGCTGCCATGGAAAAACATGGCCCCGGAAAAACAAGCTTGATCATCCTCACGGGAAGCGGATTAAAAGCACCTATAGTCATAGAAACGATAGCTAACAAGGATAATTTCTACACGGCTTCCAAGTTCCAGAAGAAGATGAATTTAAGGATCAGGATATTGGAACAACTCGATAATATTGGTGATAGTGGATTACATGGTTATGGTATTTACCGGAACTTGAAAAATTATTGTAGCAAACAAGCAGTGTACCAACACCTGAAAAAATTGGAGGAAAAAGCATTCATCGTCAATTATGAGTTAGATGAAAGCGGTAGGAAGCTCTATAACATCACCAAACAGGGCAAAGAAGTTCTTGCCCTATTGAAAAAGCTAATCGAGCTTTTATGAATTCAGGCTCCTCAAATCACCGTAAGGAATGGCGCGGGTTCTTAAAACGTCCATAACTTGCCAAGATTCTTCTTGAGTGTTTTCATGAGCTTTCGATGGTATGCCTTCAGGTTATCCCCAGAAGCTGTAGCATCTTCCACGAATGGAAGCTCTTTTCCAGCCAATGCGTGCAGGATATTCACCACGATCTTGGCAACATTATCCACCCTGTACCCTCCCTCCAACGTGAGAGCTACACGTCCATTGCAACATTTATCAGCAATTTCCTTAAACCCTTTCACGTAATTTCCATAACCTTGGAAGCTAAATGCTAACCCAGATAATGGATCGCCATGATGGGCATCGCATCCAATACTTCCAAGGATAAAGTCCGGATCGTATTGCAGGAAAACAGGCTTGATAATTTGGCTGAAGATCTCTTGGACAACGTCATCCTTTGCGCCGGGAGCCAAGGGCACGTTCACCGTGTACCCTTCACCTTTTCCCTCCCCAATTTCATCTGGAAAACCGCTCCCTGGGTATTGGGATCTACCGTCTTGGTGGCTGCTGAAAAACAACACGTCATCACGATCATAGAAGATATCAGAGGTCCCGTTGCCATGATGGAGGTCGATATCAAAAATTGCCACTCGGTTGATATTTTCTTGGAGCAACGCGTATTCCGCCATGATGGCCATGTTATTGAATACGCAAAATCCAGATGACCTGAACTGGTTGGCATGATGCCCTGGAGGGCGGACAAGTGCAAAGGCAGAATCAACCTTGCCTTCGAGAATTGCATCGACCGCAGTGATAGCACCGCCAGCCGCCAGCAACGAGACATCAAATGATTCCTCGCTCAAAACCGTGTCACCAAGGTCCAAGCATTGTAATTTTCCTCCTTTTGCCTTCAATGAAGTCAATCTCGCTTTTTCGATCATATCTTCATCGTGAACCCACTTTATTTCATCTACCGTTGCCATCTTGGGTTCAAGCAACGTGAAATCACTTGATTCAAGCAAATTCATCTCTTTGATCAAGTTCATGGTTGCTATCAAGCGGTCTGGACTCTCCACGTGATGCCCGGTCTTGTGCTGGAGATAGCGGTCGTCATAAATGATACCTGTTACCATTTTCATCCACGGTTTCATCGATTACGGTTCCCGCTCGTGAAGGGGATGCTGCAGGGGAATGCAATTATCAATATCCCCGTTCGCATTTAATCATTCGTGGGGGATCATTGGCAATAAGAGCAAAGTAAAAAATCTTCAAGATCAATCGAATAATTATCATTCTCGTATGGCTATGGAAGATGGACAGATCCAAAATCACAAAATTGCTTGTAATTCCTTTCATGTTATTTGTGGGAGTTACGTTTTTCTTGAACACGCGATTTCTTATCGGATTCTCACCGGGGCACAACTCAGATTATCTCTTCTTGAAAGAAATGAACATGAATCACGAAGGAATGGAGGACGTGAAAAGAGCCATGATAGGTGGGAGGATTGAAGAGGCAAAAGCTCATTTCATCCAATACAAAGATAATAATCTCTTCAGTAATCCCTCGCCACTTGTTGCAGCGAGCGATCTAACCGTGGCAGATGATATCTTGAACCACTATTTCGTATACCAAGATGCAGGCTATTTTGCGGGAGAAAATATCGAATGGGACGCATTACCCTCAACTGATAAGGAATGGACTTGGTTTCTCAACAGGCATTATTGGGCATCGGATCTTGCAAGGGCTTACCTAGCAACCAGCGATGAGAAATATGCAAGGGAATTCGTCTCATTATTCCTTGATTTTTACCATGATCAACCATACGGCACGAGTAATTCCCTATGTTGGAGGCAGAAGGACACAACCCGTCGTGTGAGAAATCACTTGGATGCCTACGAGGTATTCATGAATAGCGAGGCCTTCACGACCGATGCAAAATTCAAGTGGTATAAGTTCATATGGGAACAAGCTTATTTCCTGTCCCACGATCCCGAGAAGAAAGGAAATGGAGCCATCATGTGCGTCACGGCTTTATTAAGATGCAAGGTGGCATTCCCCGAAATGAAGGACGCCCCGTACTGGGAATTGAAGGCATGGAGTATTGCAAAAGAGGTAACGAGGAACCAACTCCTACCGGATGGCGTGCATGATGAATTATCCACCCATTACCATAATGTAGTGGTGGACGAGCATCTAGATTATTTCGAACTTCTTCTGGCAAATGATCTTGAAATTGACGATTACATGTATTCAAGGGTTGAAGATGCCTTGAATTTTACCATGGACACGCACACGGTGACGGGGAAAACAATGACCTTCAATGACGCTGATGCGTGTGATGATACCAATTTGCTTGAACGAGGTGCCGTGATCTATAATAGGTCCGATTTTCTTTACATTGCTACCTCGGGCGTGAACGGGACGCCTCCGATCTATAATAATAAGGCATATAAAGACGCAGGATTCTTTTTAATGCGATCAGGAAGGGGATTTAATTCAACCTTCCTCATGTTTGATGGTGGCCCTCCTGGAACGAGCCATATTCATCATGATCTCCTTTCATTCGCACTAGACGCGTTTGGAACAAATCTCTTGCTGGATCCAGGAAGGGGAACATATGATGAATCACAACCAGAACGCAATTATCTTAGATCTAGCAGGGCGCATAATTTATTCATGCTTGATGGAATTCCTTTGGAGGGCGCCATTCCGGACCTTGCCAAGTGGTACAATGCACCAACAGCCGCGTTCGCGTCTGCAACTCACTCATTTTGGGGGGATTCCGTGTCAAGACATATCCTATATCCATCTAACGGGCGCGATTACTATGTTATTCTAGATAAGGTTCATGGTGGCACACACTTGGTGGAAAATCAATTCCACTTTCACGATCCCGCTGTTCTCGCGACCAATAATAATCATAGCTTTGAATCAACAACGGCATCCACGGGATATATCAAGAGCTATTGCGCGCAAACATGGAACGATACTATAATGCTCGTGAATTCTACGAATCCCATGGGCGGTATCTACTCGCCAACTTACAATAATTATCAACCGGCTACAACCGTCATC
>WJJB01000107.1 GCA_014729935.1 Candidatus Bathyarchaeota archaeon
GGCTGCGGGACATGATGCAACGATTCGTTGGGGTACACGTGGATTTCATTAGCTATTTCAATTCCTTGCCAACGGAAAGAAGCATCGACATCATCCAAGATATTTTCAGCACCAGTGAGATCGTCTCGGAGCGTGCCTTCAACCATTCTAGTTTAACTTGGGCCTTGGATAATACCAGCATGAAACACGTTATAAGCAAGATGGAGGGATACCAATTCATCGATCCTGTCGGTGATTTGGATGTTTACCTTGGTACCTTGCTGGATCTCTCATTCTTGAGCCCACCATGATTCGCGTGCACACACCGACATCCAAGAAGCACCCCCCAGGTTAATGTTATCTGGATCTTATACCAAAATATACCGAGAGCATTCTACTTTATCATCACGAGCGAGTCCACGAAACAAAACAAGATTTGATGATCATGAATGACGACTTGGACAAGAACGTGATGCATGTCAAAGACCCATCCATGGGTTTATCAAGGGCAATCCAGCGCATGGACGAGGAAGTGCCCCCCATTAACAAAATCCCCATGGTGAAGCGCCATTTCACGAAGCTTCCACCGTTGCCTGCACTCCCTGCAAAGCAAAAGAATGCGTTGCTTGATCTAGATTCGGATCTGAAGACATTCCTCACCAAACGCGAGGTGCGAACCTTGGTTGTGGGGGTTGGTGGAGCAGGAAATAACATGACTTCCAGGTTCCAGCAGATGTTATTACCTGGATGCAGGACTCTTTGCGTGAACACGGATGTCCAAGATCTCTATTATTCCAATGCTGATGAGAAAATACTTATAGGAAAGCAACTCACCAAGGGATTGGGTGCTGGCAATGATCACCAGATGGGAGAATTAGCCGCGCTGGAGGATTATGATAGGCTCGTGCACCTTCTAGATGCGGATATCGTTTTTCTTACGTGTGGATTGGGTGGTGGAACCGGCACGGGTGCAACACCGTTGATAGCCAAGGCTGCCAAGGAAAGCGGTGCAATGGTTATCTCCATTGCGACAATGCCGTTCAAGATGGAAGGTATCACCAAGGAACGCATTGCGTTTCAAGGACTCAAGAATCTTGCAGATCATTCGGACACGACCATACCACTTTCCAACCAGAAATTGATCTCCCTTGTTCCCAACATCAAGATCCACCAAGGATTCAAGATCATGGACGAGATACTCATTAGGAGCGTTAAGGGGATTATTAACCTGATTACCAAGCCTGGATTAGTGAACCTGGATTTCGCGGACATCCAATCCATCATCAAGCGGAAATCCCAAGCGTTGGAAGACGCCATGTACTCGACTTCGGTAATAGGGATGACGGAGGTGTCCAAATTCTCGGATAATCACTTGAAGCATTACACGGTGAAGGCATTGGATAATCCGCTCATCGAACCAGAAATCGGTGATATCAAGAATGCACTCGTGGGTATAGCAGGAGATTCGAGTGTCAAGTTAAAGCAAGTTGATACAGTGGTTGCCACGGTGTCAGAAAAAATTCATCCTGATGCCAATCTCAAGTGGGGCTTCATTTCCGATAACAATCTCAATGGGAAAATGCGCATTACCGTGATGGGACACGGATTCAAGTCCCCCGTCTTGGAAAAAGCTATCATGGCAGATTACACCACGGCATTCACGTAAGTAAATCGTGGTTACATCCGGCGACCTACCGCCACCTAAGCTAAAGGGCGTGGTAGTTCAAAAGGTAAACCAATTCGATTGCTTTCTCACGCTTCTTTGTGGACATTGCCGCCCGTGAATGCGTCATGAAGGCATCCGAAAAAACACCCAAGCGTCGGGTTAGTGATTCAAGCCGGAGAAACATCCACGCCATGTTCGAGAGCAATTTCCTTGAAGCATCGAGCCACGTATTGAACTTGTTTCCTCGAGAGTCCATACGTGTTCAGCTTGATGCTCTTGACCATTCCAGGGAAAATGCCAACGATGCCACGCTCCTTCAATTCCCTGTAGAGGAAATATCCCTTTTTTGGATGTTCCCTTGCAATATCCTGGAATGCAGGTGTGTTAAATTGCATCAAGGTGTGCTCGTGGGGTTTGCACCCGAGCTGCATAACCCCCTGAATGTGCTCGAGTTCACCAGCAAGAAGACGTGCTTTTGCCACTTCCTCTTTCCACTTGGTAGCAGTGGCACGTTCCACGACCCGGGGAAATGAGCTCATGAGGGTGAGGAGCGGGGCTCCATACACGCTCGGACACCCGAGCACGGTATGTATTTTATGGGGGAACGTTCTTCCACTCCAATCTCCCTTGATCTGTGATGGTGGTAATAGCAATTCACGATATTCGGACGCGCAGGCAACCATTCCTATCGGTCCCGAGCTAGCCATGGATTTATGACCGCTCGCTGTTAAAAAATCCACGCCAACATGTTTTCCCTTGAATGGCATGATGCCAATGGTGTAGGCGCCATTAAGTATGAAAGGGACGCCCTTGTCGTGGCAAATTCGCCCTACTACCTTTGGATCTGTAACATTACCGTAAAGGTAATCCGAATGGGTGAGTAGTGCTCCCACCATTTCTTGTTTGGAAGAATCCATGATTTCATCGATCTTGGCAGCATATTGATCCACCTGCAACAGGTAGGTGGGATTGCCATCGTGGGGGACTTCCACCACGGAAACCCCTGCTGCTTCAGCCGCGAGAAACGAGGAATAATGCGCCAATCCATCCAATACTAAAACTGGCTCCTTGCCCTTGGGAATTCTAGAGGCAAGTTGGCTAATGATCAATCGTGCTCCCTCCCTGCTGGAACCGGTGGGTATTGACACGTCCATCCCCACGAACTTGGAGAAAAATTCTATAAACTTGGACACCGGTGGGTTCTCGATCTCGTCCATTCTCCCCGTGAAACAAAAATCGCAAAGCGAATAACCATCACCATACGATTGGAGAACTTTCTTGCTCTCAGGGGGCAGTATCCCTCCACGTTGAATCGGTTGGAGATTGATGTAGCCCTTATCATTTTCCCTGCAGAGATTCCTGAACTGGCTCAACTCGTTTTCATCCATGGACAATTAATTTCACCATCCTAATCAATTGTGCTCTTGATTTGAAGTTATTTGCATGCAGAGCAGGCAGTGCAGGATGGATTTCTCTTCACCTCAACCTTCGTGAAATTCCAGGAGCGGAGATCGACCATGAGCATGTGGTTTATTAAACGATCGTCATTAGGAAATAGAAGCACGTGCTTTATGGCTTCCGTGGCCATGAGGATGCCCACTAATCCTGCTGATACCCCGATAATACCTAGCTCTGAAGGGGACTTCATTACACCCGGTTCGGGAATATCGGTGAACACACATCGATAACAAGCGCATTTTCCAGGGATCACGCTGAGCAGCTGCCCATCCCATCGGACTACTCCACCAATGGTGCAGGGAATCTTTTCTTCAATGCACAAATCATTTACTAAGAATTTCGTTTCGAAGTTATCACTTGCATCCACCACGTAATCCATGCCCTTGATCAATTCACGTCCATTCTCCCTGGTGAATCGTAACTCGTGTGCCTCGTAATGCAACGTTGGGTTCAGCCTATTCAAGGTTTCCAAGGCACTCTCTACCTTTTTCTTGCCAATATCTGGATTCCCGTGAAGTATTTGTCGGTTCAGGTTCGAAACACTCACGGTATCTTCATCCAAGAATTCAATGTGTCCGACACCCGCTGCAGCAAGATACGAAAGAATCGAGGAACCTAATCCACCCGTTCCCACGACAAGCACCTTGGCACCAAGCAATGCTTCTTGTCCTTGCTCGCCAATATCTGGCATGATGACCTGCCGTTGATATCGCTGATCCATGCCTTGTCTCATACTAGCGGTATTAATAAATCATGGGATCTCCATTGAACCCATGGAAACCCCCCCCAATAGAAGTGGCAGTCATCACGCAAGAGATGCATCCGTGGAACCACGCAGGTGCTGCGTGCGCAATTGTCCAGCGATCGTGGATGAAAGAACGGGTGTGAAAATTGGTGATAATCTCTTCTGCAAACAATGTGCCGTGTATTACATGAAAAGCAAGTTGCCCTTTCTGGGCTAGCTATTATTACTTGGTGGGTAAAGCATCAACTTGGTCCTTGTATTGCTCGTGCTTCCGAATAATTCCCCGGACGATCTCCCAGAATTCTTCATCGGTCACGCCCATGCGGATTTCTTCCATTTCATTCATGATATTTTGCAATACTTTTCGACGTGACGCTTTATCCCTTTTTTCTTGCTTTTCCTTCACTTGTTCCACGATTTCTTGAAGAATATCTCGTGGAAATTCCATGCCCACGTCGGATAACTTCTCGGCAATGGATTTTGTTCCAGAAAACTTTCCCAAGTAGAATTCCCGGTTCCTCCCCACCTTTTTGGGGGGGATGGGCTCGTAGGTCATGGGGTGCATCAAGACCGCTGCGACATGTATACCTGATTCATGGGAGAAACTATACCCTCCAACGATGGGTTTATGGGAGGTAATGGGAATACCAAAATACTCCTCGGCTATCTTGGAAACTTCCGCAATCATTTCCAGTTTCAAGCCCGTGTCGATACCATTCATTTGTAATGCCACGGCAACCTCGTCAAGGGGAGCATTGCCCGCCCTCTCCCCGTAACCATTAATGCACACATGAGGATACACTGCACCCTCGAGCACGCCAGCCACTGAATTTGCCGTGGCAAATCCAAAATCATCGTGGACATGGATTCCAAGCTCGTATTTCCCCTCATGAGTCTCATTCAATCCATCTAAGATCTCTTTCATGAACATGTGTGTTGTTTCAGGAAAGAGAACGCCAACTGTATCGGCAACCACCAACTTTTTTGCGCCTGTATCGAGAGCCTGCCTGAAATAATTTAGAATATGGTGTACCTTGGTGCGAGAGGCATCTTCAGCCACCACGCTCACGCCCAACCCGTGATCCATTGCATATCCCATCGCATCCACCATCATCTCCGAGATCCGCTCTCGTGATTTCTTGAGGACCAGCTTGAGAAATAGGTCGGATAATGGCGTGAAAAAAATGATCTCATCACATCCTGTATCCAAAACAGCATTGATATCCTGGTGCAGCATCCTTGATACGGCGGCAATCCTCGCATTCTTGAATCCTTCGGTACAGATTGCCTTCACGATGTCCCGTTCTTGCTTAGAAACAGCCGGAAAACCAGCAGCAATGATGCGCACCCCCATCTCGTCCAATAATTTTGTAAGCTCTAGTTTTTCCTCAAGTTTCAGTGAGACACCTGGTGATTGTTCCCCATCCCTCAAGGATTCGTCCCATATTTTTACCTTCTTGGGTGCATTTGGGTACAAAGAACGAAGGAGCCGGGAATTATGGTTTTGCAAAAGCTCTCGGTAATCTTCCTTTCCATATTCCTTGAAGGGGCTTTCATCAAGACGGGTCATGTGCAATTCCTTTCCTTGCTTGAAATAATATACAACAAGGCTTTTTACTAAATCGTTTTTGGAAAAGAGAAAGTAAATTACGAAAATAGCGGGATACTATCGAAGTGGTTGTGGTGGCATGCAATGATGATGGCATTTCAAACGTCTCGGACGTCGAGTTCGTCCAGATCTTGATTGAACCATCTGGAGATGGCAATGACACATCGAAAATCACGAAAATAACGTGATAATAGAGCGAATAGACTTTATCTGTTTTTGCGAAAGAAAACCCAGCCCTTCAGTTAGTTAGTTAGGCCGTGGTAGTTCAAGGGCTTCTTTCTGGTATTGCATTTCGGGTCACTAAAAAAGTTGGTTGCTGATTATTCTAGTCAACTCATCTATCTAGATGATTATAGTGCGTTGAATTCTTGAAATCGATGACGAAAACAAAAGCCGCTATTCATCCACGCCTTAAACTAAAGGACGTAGCTTTCTGGCAGAAAACGGGTAAAAAAAAGATAGAGAGAGAAGTGCTTTTTCTAACTTCGCACCCGGCGCGGGTTGAAGAGCATTGATAACTCGTGGGGCGTGATGTGCATGTCGTACTTCATGCGCAATAGATCCATGATCTCGTAATCCGAGTAACTCTTTGACCTGAGAAGTTTCAACGCGAACTCGATCTTGGTCGTTTTATCATCGAATTTCATGTTGCGGCGCTTCTCTATACCCTCGAGATACATGGATAGCATGGCACGTAATTCCTCGTCGGAAAATTCCTTCACCTTCTTTTTCAATTCCTTGTAAAGGCGCCGGAGAACTTTTTGTGCTTCCGGGTGAAATTTCACCATGCACGTGAAGAGGACCACGTTCGATCTGAATAACGGGTCCCTTGCCAAGTCATCATCGGAAATCTTGATTTCCCACTTTCCACCGATATCGAGCATCTTGCCGTTGATGGTTCCCACGGTCTTGTAGCCGTTTTGGGGATCCTTGATCCAATAATCGGTTCCAGGTGTGAAGCGTTTCCCCTCGATGAGGAACCAGCGGACGTGATAATTCGTTGGAATGTCATCAGCACTTTCCGGTTCCAAGTCCTGTCCTTCTATGACGCTGTTTTCAAAAAGATCGCCCAAATCTGCATGCCTCTCGATGAGTGGCAGCACGAACCGTTGCCCTATGATCGCGTGGGACCTGCTAAATTGGGTTTGATAATCGAATCCAGGTAATGATATAACCCCCGAGAACAGTGGATCCTTTTCACCGAACGTGAGCGTGAGCGAGTGGACCAGTGATTGCTCCAAGGTGCCCATCCATACGCCTTGCAATTCTTTCCGACTATGAGCGAGATCCCTGAATACTTTTATCACGAGGCGTCTATTGATGTCTGCGAATTCCCCGAACTTCCGCACGAGGTAATTTTGCAAGTATTTTTTCTTGTCGATCTTTCCATCGGCATCCTCATCTATTTCCTCCATCCTGCTCTTGTCGGGTTTCTCTGTATCCCAGTACCGTTGATTCAGGGCAATGATGAGTTTCCTGTCATTTTCTGGTGGAATTGATGGGATCGTCTCATTATTTTTTTCAAGTAATGCCTTTTTCTCCTTGGTTGGGACATCACCAAATGGTTTCAAGATGAGCTTCTCATAGTTTTTCTTTTCCTTCTTAATATCCTTGAGATCCATCCCAAGTTCCTTCGCGTGGTCTACTTCCCAATATTTCAAGGCAAGGTCGGAGATGAGTTTATCCTCGTCGAACTGGTAAAGTACATCTCCCACGATTTCCATCTCGGGATTGAATTGCCTGCTCTTTGACTGCCATTGCGCTCCTTTCTTGATACCTATCTTTGCACCGTGTGCCGATGTCATCCAGAGGTTTACGACGATTTTCTTTATGGGGAGTGGTTCACCCGATTCCACCATCAACCGACTCGATGCTTCTCGCAAGATATCCTCGGTGGAAAACTCGTCCTCTTGCATCCGCGAATCTTCATCAAGATCCATGTCGTGACTATCATCTATGTAAGCCATGTGTATTACTCACCTTCTACTTCCTGCATTCCCATCCCAATTTTCAAGACGGGAAGGGACCTGAATTAATATTAAATTTTGATCATTTGAATTCATTGGTTGGAACCTGAATGCAATCTACGCTTGGATAGACTTTGAAGTCGCCTCACACGGTATACCGTTACTTCAAACCTAGACCTTCCGTCCATTTGTGATGTCAAGCTGCCGGGGTTAACTGGATGGGTGGTAACGGGCACCCGACGCCGTGGTACGTAGCCGTGGCGATGATGGCGCAACCCCAACGTTACACGCCGCGCTCAGGTCCGAATCGAGCACCAACCCGCACGTCGGATCGGCACACGTGAACGGTTTTCCCCGTCCTGCACCGGAACGACAAGGATGCGTTGCAAGGCTACAAGTACAAGACAGAGAAGGAATACAAGCAAGAATTCGAGTTCTTGAAGGAACC
>WJJB01000108.1 GCA_014729935.1 Candidatus Bathyarchaeota archaeon
CGGTTCTCTTTACCCGTTTTCCGCCAGAAAGCCACGTCCTTTAGTTTAGGCAGTGGTAGTTCAACTTCAACTTTTTCCAATTTTCTTGAGGATATTTCGAAACCTGGTTTTTGAAATGTAATGGTCTTCCAAGATATGACCATTATGGATTAGCGTGAACGTGCTATTGATTGACGGTGCATTTTGGGCTTCTTCTGCCGTGGTCAACTCGTGCAGGTGCAGATCAAATCCACTATCCTTGGCGGTTTCTTTCAATTCGTTTATGTTACTCGCACTGTATGGACATTGGGCGGAATAGACTAAGTGCAAACCGTCATATTCTCCATTTTTCACTTCTTGGGTTCGGAATCCAAGCCTGGGATCGGGACCTGCTTGAATCAAGGGAAATGCCAAGAGATCGTACCTTTCCTTGGTGGTAATATGCATAAATCCATTCATCAGGAAAATTTCCTTGCCAGCCATCCAGGATTTTTCTGAGGTGATCACGGCTACACCTGATTTTCTTTGATTCTTGGCGTCCTCGATAACCGATTTCACCAGCTTGGTTGCCAATCCTTGCTGGCGGTGTTTTTTTGAACGGACGCTGAGGCAATGGATAAAGAGATATCCATGTGCTTTTACGGGACGCCACGCGTGCTCTGCGGGTATATATTCAATGAATCCAACAACCTTTCCATCAACATGCGCTTGTTTAATAGTTAATCCCTGCTCCACTTGTTTCAGGAACCATGCCTTTTTCGCCTTGTATCCAAGATGAGATTTGGTCTTGACACAGCTGAATCCGAATTTTTCTAACCCTGCTGCATCCAAATCGATAATTGTCCTTGACATGTCAGTTTCAGCCCATCGAGGTCGTTTCTACGAAAAACATTCTTATCCGTTACATGTCAATCCATGAGAGCCATCTTTAAATACATCCGCCCTAATTTGCACAAGAGGCAATTTATCATGGAAACGGAAGTATACTTGAACCTAGGCATCATGATTCTTTTTTCGGTATTACTCGTACTTTTCATTTACCAAGTCGTGAAACAAGATAGGTCAGCACCTTTTTTCATTGTTAGCTTGGCATGTGGTGTTGCAGGCGGTTTATTCGCGTTTTTGGATAGCATGCGCGATGAAATATCCGTGCCATTGAACCATAGTATATTACTGGCTTTGCAAATAAGTTTCTATGGACTTCAATTCATGTTTTTCTACCTATTCTTGGAAAGCTTGGTCACGACAAGAATAAACCCGTGGAGGCTAACCATTGCCATCATGTTTTTCACGATACAAGTGTTATCTCTTTGGCTGATCGTGTGGTTCCAAGGAAATCCTGTAACGAATGACCTGTGGCTATTTGCAGATATTGGATATTCAAACCTAGCATTATTCACGTTCGTGATCTTTGGCTTGTTCATCTACATACGCATGTACAAGTATACAAAGGAAGTAAAGCCAATTATCTTTGCTGTTGCCCTTATCATCGTTGGCGGGGGTTTCGTCATCATCTCTCTTACTGATTACATTGGCTACTGGGGTTCGATACCCAGTTGGCTATCGGAAATTTCAATTCTTGGCGATGCCCTTCCCCTTGCAGGACTTGCCATATTCACCATTACATACCTCTCCGACGTGAGCTACATTTATCGGTTGCCATTTGACGTGTATGCCCTCATGGTAACCACCAATGCTGGAGTGTCTATTCACTCAGTGGCATTGGAAAATACCCGTAGAATCAAGATAGAAGAGCAGATGCTTTCTGGTTTCTTGTCAGCGATTAATGAATTGTTCCGGAATTTCATGGGCACGAAATTCCCGGTCGATCACATCACGAGTCCAGAAGCGAGCATCCTCATCGAGCAAGGTAGCATAATTAATATAGTAATTGTCGCATCTAAAGACTCGACAGTATTGGAGAGAGGCATGAAGCGGTATTGCAAGGAATTCGAGCATCAATTTGGTCACCGAATTCGATCAGACTTGATTGACATGAGCGAGTTTGAAGATGCGAAGCGGTTGATAAGGCCAATATTCCCGTTTTTAAAAGTAAGGAAGTTAGAAACGTGAAACTTGAATGAGATGAGAAGGATGGGAAAGAGCCAACATGATGCCATGCGATCCAGTGAAGAGAGACAATCACGTCGTGGGAGCTATCTCGTTCAAGGGGTTCAATTTCTTCATTATATCAAGGAGATTGACCAGCTTGAATGGTTTTAAAAGAAACGCACTTGCTCCAGCATCCTTGGCTTTTTCCTTGATGGCATCATCTGCGCTTGCGAAAATGATCGTGGCATTCGCATTTATTTTCAATATTGTTTCCATCGCTTGAATTCCATCCATCAGTGGCATGCGATGGTCCATGATGATGATATCTGGCTTTTTAGGATTCTCCTTGTACTCGTTCACTGCTTCTATACCATTATTCGTGGTTGCTACAACATCTATTCCCATTTCCTCTAAAAAAGCTTCATACACGTAGCACATAGAAGGATTATCATCGACTATCATGACCTTCATTTTCCCACCCCGGGAAGAGTGATAATGATTCTAGTTCCAGCCTCATGCTGCTGCTTCACTCGATTTTCTATCTGAATAGTCCCTCCAGCCGTGGAGATAACCCGTGCAACCAAGAATAATCCCATTCCAGTCGCACGACCCCCAACCTCTCCATTCCTTGTCCTTTCGAGCACCTCAATCTTGATAGCATCGGGAATACCAACACCATTGTCAATTATCGCCACGTTGATTCTCCCACTCTCCATTTCCTCCCTTTCTCTTTCCCGAGTAATTTGAATGCATACCTTGATGGTAGTGCTTTCGTTATGAATGATGGAGTTTATCAAGAGATTCTTGAATGCATCTTTCAATCCCGTCGGTGCATTGACAATGCACTCCGCGGGGGGATACTCCTCTTGAATCAGGAGATCATGCGCGCAGAATGTACTCTTTACCTCATCTAACACTTCCGACAACAACTCACGTAAATCTATTTTCTTGATCTTCACTGGCCCTAGATCGAATTTGGAAATGATCTTCACGTTTCTCACGAGTTGAGATCCCAATATTACCTGTTCATGGATCTTGTGAATAGAATTCTTGAAGTCTTCATCCATCCCCGTCTTTTTAAAATAATA
>WJJB01000109.1 GCA_014729935.1 Candidatus Bathyarchaeota archaeon
CGAGATATAACCAACCATATTGGACTCTAGCCCGGGTTTCCGCCGTCGTGATTGCCATCAACCTGATTCCCCTCGTGGGAACATACACCTGGACAAATTCAACCCTTGAAGCCCAATTTTCTGACGTGTTCGGTAGCAACTGGCGAGATACAATCCCCGATGATGTTGCAAGTCGGATGCGATCGGTTCGTTTTTCATGGTTAGAGGCATTCCATGGCTTCGAGGTTCCCTCCAACGCGAAATTCACCATCCCCTATTGCGAGGATCACCCAAGATACGTTAAATTGCATAACGGCACGGTTCTTGCCAATGGCTCATCGAAATACACCAACATCACCGATACCTTCGTGTTCGACGCTTATCTCCCGCAGTGGTTAGAATTCAACGGGACGAGCATGGAAAAGCTTCCCGTTATAATCTTCTTCCACGGGATCGGGATGGATTTTGGGAGTGAAAACGTGAATATCACGTCGCAATATCTTGCAAACCAGGGATATCTTGTTTGTGACATGATGTACGGGTTCGTGGATTGGCGCAAATCTCAAGACGAAACAACATTCCAGAATAGGTCGGGAAGGGCAAGACGCAATGGTTACGATTTCCCTGATACCATTCACCATATCGGGAATTTCACCAAGTTCTTGGAAGCAAATGCTGACGAGTATCACGCTGATTTGGATAACATTTACTTCAGTGGCAGGAGCTTTGGTGGTTGGATGGCTGCCGTGTGCGCATACGGTTACAACACCACATTTTTCGGCACGAATTTCTCGAGTGGCATTACCGTTCGTGGTTGCCTGCCATATTATGGCGCGCATGGCATTCCAATGGCAGGTTCGGGAAACTTGGTCTTTGGTTCCGATGGTGCGGTTAACATACGCGGTTCCAGCAATCCCGATGATCCTGATTTCAATGCGGAATGGATTTATTTCGACCCATTACAGCTAGCCAATAGTAGCATCTCTGGCATCAGCCAACTCTGCCCGACCATGTGCATCCATGGAACCAATGATTATCTCGTGGTTGCCGGATGGTCAAAAATGCTCGATTCGGCATTGAAGGAAAATGACCATGATTCGATCACCGCGTTTTACCCGTTGGGTAGTCACGGGTTCGATGCCATCCATTTCTCACAATACGGGCAAAGCATCCTGTATTACTTCGAGAGATTCCTTGCAGTGACACGGGATTACTCCTGAATGTCACCATTAATTTAAATCATTTCTATTTTTTTCCAATCTTTCAAAAGGATGAAAACCACTACAGGACTGGGATTGATTACACCAGCAAGAGATAATGCACGACATCACGGATGCCACGTGACCACTTACGAAAATACCATTCATTCTGGCCCCTTAAGGCAACTCATTTCGAATCTTGATTGAGTGCAAACGCTTTTTGTATGGTGCCTCATGAGATCCCGCATGGTTACGAAAACTCCCGTAATCGTGTCATCAACTGCCGACATGGCGAGCGAGACCATCAAGAAAGAAATGATGATCTTGCGCGAATGGAATGAAATGGAGTGCTCCAACAAACACATGCAGGTCTTGGAGGCCAAGGAACATAATGCATTCCTTTGTACCATTGAAACACCACTCGTTGAAGCCCACGAGCTCGACAGGTATTGCATGGAAGCAAATATTATGCCATCAGTTTACCTATTCATCTCAAAGCATTCCAGCAGCTCCAAGAAACCCTCTTTACTCGTGCACGTCACGGGCAATTGGGGGGGTGATGCAGAACTTGGCGGGAATCCCTTGGAAATCTCGAAGGCTTCGGGAACTTTAGTCCACTTGGGCTTCATTGAACTCGTGAATGAATACGAGAACAATGACTTTTTGAATCAATTCTCCATTAATGTGGAGGCAACACATCATGGACCAACCAACTTGAATGCTCCCGTCCTCTTTGTCGAGCTCGGGAGTCACGAACCATCTTGGAAAAGCCAAGTTGGGGGGTATGCTGTGGCTAATGTCGTGAATCGTTTGGTTTACCTTTTACAAGAACACGGCCAGGATATCCATGCTCTTGGCAAGGAGAGAAAAATTCGTACTGCCATAGGAATCGGTGGCACTCATTATGCTGCAACTTTTGACAAGCTGATGAGAACATATCCAGTTGGCTTCTCCCATATCATTCCAAAGTATCATGCAACCATGATCACGCACGAGGTGGTCGAACAAGCAGTTGAAAACACGGTTGAGAAGGTTTCGTGGTTCGTCCTTGATTGGAAGGGGTTGAATCGCTCCCAGAAGGATGCAATTTTACCGCTTCTCGAAGGGTTTGATATTCCCATCCTCAGGCGCAAGGAATTGCAAAGGGAGCTTGGTACCATCCAGCAATAGATTCTTGAATCATCTCATCCATTGTAAGCATGATGGCATCCACGAGAACTAAGATTAGCTTGATCTTGGGCATTATCGCCCTTGGGGCAGTTACCGTCACGATCTTTACTTGGAACGAGATCCGGGATAGCAGGATCAAGGTGGGCTTTTCCTTATCGAATCTCGGCCATATTCCCGTCCAATACGCGGATAATAACAATCTTTACCGACAAGCAGGTATTGATGCTAAATTTATAGAGTATGAAAATGACGTGGAATTAGCGAACGCGTTGAACCAAGGGAAAATCGACATTGCATATTGTTCCATC
This sequence comes from Candidatus Bathyarchaeota archaeon, assembly GCA_014729935.1. Classification (GTDB taxonomy): domain Archaea; phylum Asgardarchaeota; class Lokiarchaeia; order Sigyniarchaeales; family Sigyniarchaeaceae; genus WJJB01. The sequence goes on from WJJB01000109.1 coordinate 2,657, forward strand.
GTGCCCTTGATTCAAATACATGCAAGTGCTGGTCCGGGAAATGCAGGATTCGTTGTCGTGGCAGGGGCAAGCGTGAATGGTTCAGCCATAATGGTAAACGAGTTTTCAGGTATTGAAAACCCGCTCGGCTTGAACGGGACAAATATTTCCATCCCGGTGGCAGGCGGGTTACATGAATTATTACTGCATGAGTATCTCAACGGCACCTTGGATGTCGGTTTGGATATCCTTAACAATGAAACCGATGACGTGAACGTGTCTGTCTTGCAAGCGGGTGATATGCCTTTTAGCATTAACGGAACAAGCAATCCTCCCTTTAATGCATTCGTTTCATGGGAAATCGTATGCTCGGTTGTAACATCGGGAGGATTTACCGGCAAGTATCTCGTGGAAAGTGGGAGCATTCTTGAGAATCACACGGGTGATGTCATTGCATGCAGCCAAGAAATCATGGATAATCCCCGGCTGCGGGACATGATGC
>WJJB01000110.1 GCA_014729935.1 Candidatus Bathyarchaeota archaeon
GTCACGACCCAGTTTGGTGCCACGTTCGTAGGAAGTCAAATTCCAGGATATCCCGCGTTGATCATTGTTGGCGCTACCGGTTTTGCCGTGCTCTTCGTGGTTTTCAGGAAATCGAAGAAGATCAAGGCGTAAACTTGTTTTATTCTTTCTTTCTTTTTTCACGCATGTTTCAGGTTTTTCCCTGATTGTAACCCTAGTTCTATCGCCTTTTCATTCATCTTGGAATCTTTTAACTCGCGTGTGGCAACCTTGTTACAAGCGTCCATGGAGAAGGACAATCCAGTCACTGCCAAGGTAAATCCAAGCATGATCATGTTCATCTTTTGTGCATCGTCCAATTGCTCCAAGGCGATTTTCGTCGCGTTCAGGAAATAGATGCGGTCATGCTCTCCACCTGAATACCGTTCCAAGATTTCTTGTATTTCATCTAAAGAGGGATAGGATTGCTTCCCGGCCGTGACCATGATGGGTGGAATGTCCCGGGAATTGATCGCGAACACGGTTTTTTCCGAGCAAAGCAAGCCAGCGTTGCGTAATACCTCGACCGGTTCCAAGCCAATCACGATATCTGCATCACCGTGGCAGATGGTCGGCGAGTGCATGTTCTCCCGCGTGTTGGAAGATACTTCACGTTGGAGGCGGCAATGACTGGAGATTGCTCCTTCTCGTTGCGCCAATCCATGCATTTCCGAGCCATAAATGCACTTGTATCCCTCCTCCATGGCGACATATTCGATAAATCGCTTGAGAGTGATGACTCCTTGCCCGGCGGTGCCAACAATAACGATATTTAACGGGTGATTGGTTTCTTCATTCATGGCAGGATGGAACTCCTTTTTTCCATTACCCAGCTCATTTCCGGTCATATTCTTGCTCGATCCTCCGTATTTTCAATTGTGCATCCAGGTGTGGGTGAATGATTGTGGTCTTGATACGGCCGTGGGGACAAACCTGCGCGCACACCCCGCAACCAGTGCACCTGTCCTCGTCTATCTTCATCACGGGATTATCAAACTCATCCACGGTACGGCGGATTGCAGGGCACGACAGCAATTCGCTGCATTTCTCGCACATCACGCAGTTATATATCTGGTAGGATCTTCTGCCATACTGCTTATCCTGGGATTGCAACTCACGACGCTCCCGATCCATCACCCGGCTTGCCATCAACGCGCATTCTCTCTGGCAAATGATGACTTTCAACCCATCCATTGTCAAGGCTTTCCCTATCGCACCTATCGTTTCGTCCACGTTGAATGGATCGACTACTTTCAACCATGTTACACCCATGGCATTGCATAATGCCTTGATGGATAGTTTCCCCTTACCTGCTGGTGGTTGGTGACCCGTCATGGCAACCCACCTGTTATCAAACACGACGAGAAGCACGTTGGCATCATTTGCCACCGCATCTGCCAAGACTGGCAAGCCCGTGTGCATCAAGGTGGAATCACCAATGAGGGCAATGATCTTCTCGCTCACCTTCTTTGACATGCCAATGGCTGCGGATAATCCTCCAGACATGCAGATGATGAAATCGGAAACCTTCAATGGTGGCATGATACCCATCACGTAGCATCCAATGTCACCGGCGATGATGGTTGGCGGATCGGTGAGGTTTCCAGTTGCTTTCTTGATTTCCATGAGCATGGCTCTCTCGGGACATCCGGGACAGAAGGTGGGAAATCGAGATGGGATGATGGCCTTGTATCCATCGTGCAATTCACGTGCCCTTGCAATCCTTTGACTGGGTTCCTCTCCAAGGACTCTTGCAAGGCATGTGGTTACCAAGCCAATATTGAACTCACCATGTTTTGGAAATATATCGCTCCCGTGCATCTCCACCTGCAAGCCATATGCCTGGGCAATACGAGCCACGTCAACTTCTAAGAATGGCTCCAATTCCTCCACGATTATAACCGAGTCGAGATCATGCAAGAACTCCACGATTTCCTTCTCGTGGAGAGGGTAAGTCATACCAAGCTTGAGCACTGGGATATCGTCACGCTCGAGCTGGTGCAATGCCTCGATGGTATATCCAAAGGGAACGCCACTGGTGATGATCCCCGTGGTCGCATCACCAGGGACGATTTTGTTTAATTCGAGACTTGGAATTTCACGGGAAATTCTCTCGATCCGATGATAAAGGCGAATATGATTATCTATCGCGTACGGGGGAAGTGAACAAAATTTCGCGGGATTGCGCTCGAACCGTCCCATTTTCCTTTCTGGGAGCGTGAACTTTCCCAAGGTGACTTTGCTCCGAGAATGCGCAATCCTCGTGGTCATCCTGAAATACACGGGAATGTCCCGTGTTCTTGACAGCAAGAAGGCAACCTTGATCCAATCCTTGCATTCTTGCGGGGATGCAGGTTCAATCATGGGCATGTGCAGCATCCACGCGTAGAATCTCTCATTTTGCTCTTGATGGCTTCCCAGGGATCCCGGATCGGCACCGACCACGCACACCAGCCCGCCGGGATTCGGGCCATTCAACGCGATCACGCTCAATGCATCGCTGGCGACATTCATGCCCACGTGTTTCATGGGATTCAGTGCGTTGAATCCTGCCCACGCGGCTCCAGCACAACTCGACGTGGCAACCGCCTCATTGGCACTCCACAGGTGGGTGATGTAATCTCGCAAGCGTGGTTGCTCTTGGAGCACGCGCCTGTACGTTTCACCGATATCACTGGTTGGCGTGCCCGGGTATTGCGCGATGAACCCAACACCGCATTCCAAGCACCCCCGGACCAAGGCCTCGTTACCAAGAAACAAGTGTTCCGTCCCGGGGGGCTCGCTTGGCGTGAACCTGCTATCTGGCATTACCCGTCAATGAAACTAGCGGGCATTATGAAATTTCCGCAAGGCAGGCAGGTACCACCATGGTAACCTAAGCGAAAAGAGGGCACGTCGTGGATCATCAAGTGCTTCTGAACATGCTCCCCTTCACGAGCGTTTTGTAAAGCTTCACGTATCTTGCCATGACATCTCTATATATTTCGTGAATCTCTTGGGATGGTTCGAAGCGATAATCGATGGTAATGAATTCACTGGCCGCTCTCTTGATATCCCTGTACAAACCTGCACCAGTAGCTGCAAGCAATGCGACTCCCACGGCAGTTGCCTGTTCAAACGACGGCTTGAGGCAGGGAACATTACAGGCATTGGCGAGTATCTGGTTCCAGATTGAAGACCTACTTCCACCACCGGTCAACCTTAACTCGTCCACCTGTAATCCCATTTCCCTGAATACTTCAATATTTTGGTTCACGTCGAACGATGTGGCTTCCATGATTGCCCGGTAAATGTCTCCCCTGTCATGACCGGCTGCAATACCGAAAAGGGTGCCCCTTGCATCTGGATTCCAATATGGCGCCCCTGCTCCCACGATGAATGGAAGAAACAGCAAGCCTTTGGCACCAGCGGGTGACTTGCTGGCAAGATCGTCGATGATTGCATATGGCGACGTATCCTCTCGTTCGGCGATATCACACTCTTTCTTCCCTATCGTGTCCCTTGCCCACCGAAGGAGCGCCCCGGTGGAAAACATGGATGCTTCCACCACGTGAGTGTTGCCAAGAACGCTGCACGAGCATATTACCCGTTTACCAGGATCTAGCTGCACCGTTTCGGAATGTGCAACCAGGAATGTTCCCGTGCCCATCGTGCATTTCACCTTGCCTCCTCCCGTGACACCCACGCCAAGCGCGGCGCATTGTTGATCCCCGCCACCCGCGATCACCTTGGTTCCAGCAGCAAGCCCGCTATCGGTCTTGCTGCCGATTTCACCGATGATTTCACCACTGGGTATCACCTCGGGAAGCAGATCGAAATCGATCTCCAGGCCATCCAAGATCTCATCACACCAGTCCCGCCGGTTGATATCGTACAGCATTGTCCGGGATGCATTCGATGGATCGGAATAAAATTCACCTATCAGGCGGTGAACGATGAAATCATGAACGAGCAGGTACTTGGCTGTTGCAGCGTGAATCTTGGGACGGTTTCGCTTGAACCAAAGGATCTTTGAAGCAGAAAAGTAAGGATCGATCGTCAATCCCGTGAGCTTGTACACAAGATCTTCCCCGAGCCGCTCGCGGATGATCGGGCACTCACGTTTGGCTGTTCGCCTGTCCTGCCACACGATGGCATTAGCAAGGGGAACACCAGACTTGTCTACGGGAACGATGGTCTCACGCTGGTTGGTCACCGCAACGGCATCTATATCCTTGGGATGAATGCCGGTACGATCCAAGACTCGTATTATCGTTTCCCGCGTTGCGCGCCACCAGGTGGTAGCATCCTGTTCCACCTCTGCCGGGGATGGATGGATGGACTCCCATTCCTCGTATGCATACCCGATCATCTTACCTGCCGCATTAAATAACACGCTTCTCGTTCCCGTCGTCCCGAGGTCCAAGGCTAGCACGTGTGTCATTTTTCATACACCTTGATGTTCTTCCCACGCATGGTGCCTGGCTGCACCAAGATTGCAATGCAATGGTATGACTTCCATTCAACCATGGTCGAAAAAAGCCTTTCTATAGAAAGGCATCGAGACTCGAGTTCCCTTCTACCTTCCTGGTCTTTTTCGTGATTCCCTTCTCTTGTTGTAGGGGATTGCAAGCTCGGTTTTCGCTCTTTGACTGCATTTTCTTCCCTGGGGTGGATGCGAATGAATCCTTGTTTTCCGGGCAGGTCTCAATTTCCATCACGTGATCCAAGCGATTTTGAACTTGGAGCAAAACTCCAACATCATCGGCGTAGACATACTCGTCAAGATTATTCACTTGCAGGATGTTGAATTCCTGGTGAATACCTTCAAGTTCGAAGTACACCTCCAAGAGTTTCCTGCCAAGCTCGGTGATGGCATACCCGCCGGCTTGCTCCCCGCCCGTGATGAACCAAACCTTCTTCAATTCGGCTAGATGGTACCCCAAGTTTGCCGTGGAGATTTTCTTGTTGATTCCCTTGAGCGCTCGTGCGACCCGCGTGAAGCTTTGCGGTCCATGCTCCCTTGCCCGCTTCAAGAACTTGAGGATGCTAATCCTGATGGGGTGTCTCAATCCCACCATGATGTAATCGATGCGAACCTGGTACCCACTCTCTCCTTGCTTGTTCCCCGGTTTCGTCTTGACCAGGCGTCCTTTAGGTTTCTTGGTAATGAGCATTGGCTATCCTTCACGCGATCCAAACGAACTTTCTCGGTACAGATGATTACGGGGCACAGGTTTTTTAATCTTGTGTCGGATTGGCATCCGACAATATTCCATGCTTTTCCCAAGCATCCGATTCGTGGTTCACGGGTCGAATCGAACCCATTCCTCCGGTTCACGTATATATCTGGATATATATCCCAAGGTACCGGGAAACGCGCTGGAGCATTTAGACACATGACAAGATCTCCGGGCAAGGGAAGAAATCGGTGGTAGGATTTCATGAGAATGGTTAAAAGCAATCTCGCACTCTTTCCCGTGCTTTAACCGACCCAGTACAGTGACATCCATGAAACACCCTCGGAATATCCGGCGTTACTGCCCCAAGTGCGGTAAACACACCGAACATTCAGTTTCTATATACAAGAAGCGGCCGAAAAGCCGGCTGAAACAAGGTGAACGAAGGTACGCCAGGAAATCTAAGGGATATGGTTCATTCCCGAGACCGGTGTTCAAGCGGAACGCGAAGGTTAACAAGAAATTCCTGCCCATGCTCACCTGCAAGGAATGCGACAGGAAATCTTCCAAGAAGGGATTGCGGTTGAAGCGTTTCGAGTTGGTGTAATTATGAAAGAAAAAGATATCCTACCCACGCCGAATTCCCGCTTCCTGCGGGTGAGTTGCACCGAATGCAACTCTTCACAAATCATCTTCGGGTGTGCCAGCACCACCGTCAATTGCCGTGCATGTGGCAAGCAACTTACCATGCCCAGGGGCGGGAAATGCAGGGTCATCACCAAGATCGAAGACGTGCTCACGTGAACATCCCATGATTTCCCCGTCATTCTAGGGCGGGAACCGTTGTGTTTTTTAATTCTTGATTGCTTTCCCTGACGGGATGATCAGATCATTCAAGCCAGGGCTCCAAGTGGTTGGTATCGATGATGCGATGCACGAGAGAGAGGACAAGCACACGGAACTTGCATTCGTTTTTTGCAAGGGAACCCGCATCGAGCACTTCCTGCATGCATCCATAGAAGTGGACGGGATGGATGCAACAGGCGTGATCTTGAAAAAATTGCAAGACCAACCAGCATGCAGGTGGTTCAGGCTTATCATGCTTCATGGTATCACGGTCGGTGGATTCAACGTGGTGGATATCACCCAGCTATCACGGGAACTGGGTACCCCCATAATCGCGGTGACTGAAAACACGCCGGATGGTGATTCCATGCTGGAAGCAGTGACCCACGTGCCCGGCGGGAATACCAAGCTGGGATATATCAAGCAAGCAGGGGAACTACACGCGGTAAAGACCAAGTTCGGGAAGAATCCAGTGTACTTTCACGTGAAAGGGATGGAGGTGCCACTCGCCAAGCAATACCTGCGAAAATTCTCCATCCGATCCAAGCTCCCAGAATGCGTCTTGCTGGCGCACGTTATCGCCACGGGATTATAAAAAAGCGGGATTAACGAGATATGCAGTCCTTGGACGAAACCGAAAAAAGAAGACAGGTTTCCGTTTCGCGTTCAACTCGGGAAAAGGATGGAAAGAATTATGAGGGAAAAACCAAAGATAGGGAAAGAAAAGGAATAGAGTAATTTCCATTGATCCAAAAGCATCATTCCAAGTTATCCTTGATGATGTTGACCATGTCTGTCTTCCTGTCGCCATCAATGGCAACCATGGGATAGGTTCTTACCGATAGAAGCTTTTGGACCTCCTTTGCATTCAAGCGGTTCGCTTGGTCCTGCTTGTTAGCAATGGCTATCACCTTGGCACCATGCCTTTTTTGCAGTCGCTTGATCACCTTACGGGATTTCTCCACGTCCTCCTTCGAAGAATCTGTTACCAGCATGATCAAGTTCGATCCTTTCAGGAAATCATCCCATAACATCTGGAATCGCGTTTGGCCGCCGAGATCGAACAGGGCACACTTGAGCTCGTCGTCCGCGTACTTGCCGATATCAATGCCAATGGTGGGCTTGATAGAACCCTTTCCACCTTCGAGCATATTTCGAATCGTGGTCTTGCCGACCTGCCCAGAACCCACGATGCTCACCTTGGTTGTCGGTAACACGAGTGTCATCTTGTTCACCAATTTGCTTTTTTTACCAGTTTTTGTTTCTTGATGGATGAACACCCGCATTTCGGGATATGAGCTGGCATATCATCGAGATATAGATGCGAAGCGTAGAAACATTTATTTTTTCTAAATGGGTAATAAATAATGGGTAAAAAAAAATGGGAAAAGGTGAATTGAAAATTGGTTGAAAAAGTCAATATTGATGAACGTGGAAGAATTACAATACCTAAAAGTATTCGTGATAGACATAATTTCATTCCGGGAGAAGAATTCGAGATTCTTGATGAAAATGATCAATTAATTATCAAGATACTTGTTCCAGAACAAAAAACAGTAAAAAGTTCTAAAAATTGGGGAAAAAATACATTTCTAAAAGCGGGAGAATCTACTTTTGGTGATTGAATGGATAAGAAAGTAGTCGATATCAATTGTTTCTCGATTTATTTCGTGGAAAATCATCCGGGATACAATTATGTTAAAAAAATAATGGATGCAGGTCTTAGAGGCGAATTTAAACTAATCCTACCTGAAATTCTTTCATTTCGGGCTTTTTGGATTTTAACAACAAAATGGGGAATACCCAAGGCTAGTGCAAAAGCAGTAATTTTTGAGTTCGTGCGCAATTATTCAACCCCGGTTTATATTGGTCTAACAAGGACAGGAATTATAAAAGCGTTTGAATATGCTACCGAGTTTAACCATGATATTTATGATTGTTATTATTTAGCTTTGGCAAAACAAGAGGAAGCAACGGCCATTCTAACAACGGACACGGTTTTTAAGAAATTGTGCGAGAAGGTCGAATTAAATTATGAAAATCCGGTTCCAAAAGAGATTCTTAAAGAATTTTCGGCTTTCAAATGAAAAAAGCAGATACCCATATATTGTTGTAGTAGGCAGATTTTTGTTTCTTGGCAAGCGGTTGATTCGACAGGAGCGGTACTTCAGGATATGTAATGACGGTGTCATTCTCTTTGAAATAGGCCAAGATCGTCTTTCTTGCGACCTCGCCAAGCTCGGAAAGCAGCGAGAAGAACGAATCCAATCGATCGTCCTGTTCCACGGGGAACCGCTCAGTAAACAGTTTCAACATGCGTCACCTTCCAATGAGCTGATTGTTTATTAAGAACAATCAACTGCTATGACATTCCGGGCCTAATATTTGCATATTCCTAGATCTCGTTCCAAACTAAACCCACCTTTAATTCGTCAAGATGCATAAAAAGCCCTACATTCCATGCACACGGATACAACGCGGGTCTCGGTGGGTTGCTTGGTTAACTAGTACGAATGAATATCTCTGGAGTTGACGTAGACATCTCCAGTCCCTATCAAAAAATTGTGTAAATTTCATGAATGCATTCTCGTCTTGCTTTTTTGGAAATCCATAACAATATTCGAGATAAATTGGTAATAGTTCAAGAAGAGACGAGTCAGAATAACCAGAATAAAATTAGATAACACGATTCAAGTCAACATTATAAAAAGTAGATTTTGTAGTAAGGAGATTCTAACCCCTATTTTATCTACTGGTACTCTTTTTTTCTAAAGAAAAGAATACAAATTCATCTGTTAAGTCAAACTTACATTCCTCACAGTAAATCGTTCCGATTCCAACCGCTTTCATATCCTCTATCCACATTTGTTTCTCTTCATTGAAGAATTTCTTGATAAATGTACTCTTGCATCGGGGGCAGGTGAGGATATTTTCGATTTTTTCAGGAAGTTTCCTTTCAGGTGAAACATTTTTCACCATATCACTTGCAAGCCTTTTCTCTTCCTGAATTTTTAACCCATCTCTAATTAAAATTGTATTCTCTATCATATCTTCAAATATCGAATCGTGACTAGCAATAATGATGCAGGTTTTTGTATTTAGTTCTTTCATCTTGAATATTAAACGAATTACATTTTCCTTATTTTCCATATCAAGTTCTGCGGTTGGTTCATCTGCGATAAATAAATGTGGTTCCTTTATAAGGGCCGAAGCAACTGCTACACGTTGCCGTTCACCACCACTTAATTCTTCAGGAAGGCTCTCACTTTTGTGTTTCAATCCAATTTCTTCCAAGTATTTTTGAATAAGATCTTCCTTCTGATTTTTCTTCAAATTTGAGTAGTGTAATGCTAATTTTAAATTCTGAAAAACCGTTAAGTTTGGAAATAAGTTTGAATTTTGAAACACAAACCCAACGTAAGTCCTTCTAAAAGTTAGAATTTCATCACGATTCCAATTTTCAACTTTTTTTTTATTGAAAAATATATTTCCTGTTGTGGGATGGTCAAGCATAAGCACCCCGGGATTTCTGAAAAAAATTCTGGGGATTCCACGATGCAATAAAAAGACTGCTCGAGATGGAAGATGGAACCAAACGGGCGAAATTCATCCCGCCCATCAAGTGGCGAGTTTTCTTTCGCAAGATGATTAAGCTGAGATGAATCAGAACAGGATAGCATGTTTTCGAACTTCCAGAAGGAAAAACCCATGAAAATCATCTTGGCAATAGGTGCTCAAAACGATGACGTGGTTTTTTTCGCGATGGGAGCATTGGCAAAGCAAGCTAAGATGCCATGGAACGTGGTGAAAATGGTTGCACCAACGACTTCATGCTACTAGAGAATGCAATAAGGAAAAATGCAGGGAAAATATCAAGCGATACCAAGCAATCAAATGAAAAAGGTAAGAAGCCATTACCGGAGCATAATTTTTATTTTTCCAGGATAACAGGTGAAGATATTGCCTCGTGCAGGTGTTTCGTTTATCGGGAAAAAAAGAGGACGGGTGGAGCACGTAGCATGCCCCGCGTGTTCGTGAACTTGGAATTCATGTTGAATGAAGATCACGTTCACTTATCTTCCTCGTACACGGTTAATCCCAACAACCTACCCATATCCAAGATGTCTTGGCGGTGATCACCCAGGTAAAGGGAACGGTGCCAGCCAAAGACACCGGGCCGGTAATTTTCGAAGATCTTCCGAGCATCTGGAACCTCTGCAACGAATTTATTGAGACTTCCTTTTTCCGCAAGCGTTATCTTCCCTTGGTGCTTTCCATGATGATCATCGTCCTTGTCGATGATACCAATTGTTCTCCCGCCATGAACCGCCATTTTCTTATCCTTTGCATTAAGGCCAACAGACGTTACATTCTTGTTTAACGGGATACTTCCCTTGAAGGTAACCCCGCACCCTGCACAATTCATTCGCAACTCGTAGGATTCCCGTTTTCCGCCCAATTCTTCCCAGTTAAAGATAGTCGGGCCGCAATGTGCATATATTACTTGGTTCGTGGCAGTATCGATTACTGGATCATTTTGAAATCCTGGCAATCCCGTCATATATTGCATCATTAACTGGAGCACGGCTCTA
>WJJB01000111.1 GCA_014729935.1 Candidatus Bathyarchaeota archaeon
CCTCTGAATTGAACATGTTCAATTTCGTGGTACCCGGGCAAGGAATCCATGAGGAAGCAAGGACTGCTTCCCCTCCCGCAGGTGCAAGCCAATTTCTGGTATCGCTATCCTTCCCTGCGGAAAACGAATTCGGGTGAGGAATGGCATGGAAGATCGCTCGGAATACCACTAGACGATGGAAATAAGGTGTTGGTGCATATTATAGTTTCTTGTTTTTCAATATACACGTATCTCGTACACTCCGAAGCAATGAAATCCCCAATTTCGCGTTGGCACCACCACAAGGTGATCCGTTAGCAAGGGCTCGGGCAATTCGAGTTTCACCCGTCTCTGGAAATTTCCGCTCATCCGGGTTATTGTTTGATCCTCCCCGTCCTGGTTCGTGCGAATTTCGAGACTCGAAATGCATGTTGGTGCCTTGCCATGGATAGGCCAGTCCTTGATTTTCATCCTCCCGTAATCTTGGTGGGGGAATGGTTTATCAAGATCGGTATCGAAAGTGAACCAGATCTCTCGCACGACTCGTTCGCTTGGAAAATTAATCCTGATCTCGACATCATCAAGTGGAGGTGTGTCCAATTTTTCCTTGTTGGCGCTTCTTTCGTTTCCTTCGAGGAGAATGGGTGGCGTGTAGCCTCCCTCTCTCACCGGAGCCGAAATCCACAAGTTCGGAGCAATCCCCGGCCTGTGGAAGCCATTATTGATGGCAGTGGCTGGGTAGGGTGATGGCACGTTTTCAAGCTTGAAGCAAAAGGTGCCCCTAGCACCAAGCACGCCATGGTACAGATCATTCTTGGTACCCCGATGAATCATCCATTTATCCTGTTCCTCGTTGTACAAGCCGGTGCGAGTCCCGGGCCATTGGAACCGGTCCATGCCCCATTCCACCCCATCCTCATCCAAACCGTCCACATAGATCCAATAATTTCCAGCCGCCTGTAACGTGAAATCACCGGGCTCTATGGTGCACTCAATCCATGAACCCTCGCAAGGGGGGATGCTGGCGGTGAACGTGGCAAGGTCTTCCTTGGCAGTAAAATACAACCTACCATCATCCAATCTCATGCCCCCGCGCACTTTCTGAGTTTTGCTCGATGCATTTCGCAGGAACAAGGAAAGCTTGCAAGAATTCGCGCCTTTCTCTTGATTTGGAAGGTGAAAACGCTGTGCAACAGGGAAATATAGGGGGATGAATGCATCATGGCTGTCGAAACAACATGGATACTCGCTGGTTGCCATTATCGTGGCATCAGCTGCAAGATCGAGCGGATCATCGGCAGGAATCCCGATGAGCCAATGATCCTCCTTGAGCAACTTTTGTTGCAACTCCTGAATGTGATATCCTGCGAGGAGATCCCGTGGAAGGCACCCGTGCTTGATGCATGCATGAGCAGCAGTTCCGGCTGCCTGACCAACGAGAGCTAACGTGCCAATTAGCCTGGTCGAGCCATGTGCCACGTGGGTGGCACTAATGCACCTGCTTCCCATGAACAGGTTTTTTACATTCTTGGAATAGATGGCCCTGTACGGGATTGTATATGGCACCTCCATGTACGTGTGCGAGGCGCTGGGATTTGAATCCCAAAAACCCCCTGGTGGATGGAGATCCATGCTCCAGCCGCCAACGGCGATTTGATCCTCGAAGATTCGACATGATTCCAGATCTTGCTGCTTCAAGATATAATCCCCCATCAATCGCCTGGATTCACGGTGCCCTGGCAAAGCACCCATCCACGTTATATCGAAATTCTCCGCCTGCCTGCGCACCTCGTCCGCGGGATGGTGATTCTTGATGTAATCCCAAGCACCTAGAATGATAGATTGTAGTTCATCTCGTATTTCATGATTATCGTGGATGGTATCAAGCATGCCACCGTGTTCGACCCACCACCATCCAGCAGTATCCGCATGCCAGTAGCGTGGATGATTGCTTGATTTTCCCAAGATGGTCCGAGGGGGTAAATTCTTGGAGAAATCCTTGGCCCAAGATGGTGGAGTGAAATTTATCGGACGATCCATATCTTCTGCCCTGAATAGGATACTGGCTCCAAGAGTATGATCATCCGCGGTTTCCGGAGCGATATCCTCCTTGAATTCGCCTCTAGCTTCACGTCCCATCCTGAATTCAGCTCCTGCTAACGCTCCCAAGGAGCCGTGGCCCGTTCCATCAACGAAGATCTTTCCCACCACGTTATAGGTTGTTTCGCTGGTGATATCGTGAGCCATTACGGATCGGATAAACCCATCCTCCACGCTCGAGTCGAACACGTACGTATTTAGCAAGATTTCCAATAAGGATTCCTTCTTGCACGCTGAAAGAAGCACCGTGTCTATCCAAGCGGATGTATTGAATGGATCGCGCACGGCAGTTTCCAAGCGTATCTCTTCGATGACTCCTGATTCCCTGGCATCGTAATGGTAACCGTGCTCGCTTGCGCCACCTATATGAACCCGAATCTCCGAGCTTGCATTCCCTCCGAGCACTGGTCTATCTTGGATTAAAATAGTTCTTGTTCCCGAGCGTGCCGCGGAAATGGCAGCGCAGACACCTGCCACACCACCACCCACCACGATCACGTCACCAGAAAGATTAACCAAGCGACTCATGGTTAGGATACAACCTGCCAGGAATAAGAACCTAACGAGCAAAAAGTAATGAATGGTGGGAATGCTCGGGAACAAGCATTGGTGCTGCCAATCCGTCACTCATCGCGATGTTCTCGTCTTTTCGCGCAGGTGAGTTCCTCCGGTACGTCCTTGTTCCGTAGCCGTGCCCAAGCTTTCTTGATTCCATTCACCAAGGCTATAATGAGTCAAAGCATGGGTATACTCTCCATCGGTGGTTTTTCAGTATAGCTGTTATGAAACTTGTATCAATGCCATGATTGAAATGAGGATGATGGTGGTAATTGGGCCTGAAGGTTTCCCACACCATATGGGTCTTGGTTCTTTGCAACATTTAGAACCTTTTTTGTCATCCTTGCGAAGAAAAACCGATATCGTGGTTTAGCAAATTCGATGGCTGGGAATGCAAACAGGCACCTTTCAAGAAAAATTGAGAAAGATTTTATATCTAAACACCCAGTAAGGCATGTTAGCGCATGACAGAAATCCAATTGATGATACTGATACTCATCTTTGCCGCGATTTTCAATTTCATGGATGCCAGCTTGGGAATGGGATATGGAACCACGCTAACGGTACTCCTTCTCTTGATGGATTACGGTCCAGATCAAATTGTGCTTCCCATCCTTGTATCTGGATTCATCTCGGGGATGCTTACTAGCATGTTCCACGTCTTGTATAAGAACATGAGCATCGGAGGTGAAAAACGAGTCCGAGTCGTGGACCTGCAAGTGCAGGATGAAGCTGAGATGGGTAGCGTAAAATTTTCAATGGCATCCAAGGACATGACCCAAGATTCCAAGATCGTGATAGTATTCACGATTTGCGGCATCATCAGCGCTCTTTTCGGAGCAGCATTCTCTGCACTCCTATACAAGGAACCACTGGCAGAATTTATCATCAAGTGTTACATAACTATCTTGGTCATGGCTTTAGGCTTTCTCATGATAGGCATGAAAAGGATAAAGGGATCGTTTTCGTTCAAGAAGGTGGTCACGATAGGCGCAATTGCTGGATTGAACAAGTCAATAAGCGGCGGTGCTTTCGGTCCCGTGGTGGTTGCAGGTCAAATGATGATTGGTAGGGAGGGCAAGGAATCAATCGCTTCCACGGCTCTTTCCGAAGCATTGATTTCCATTACCGGCATTGCCACCTTCCTCATAACGGATATCTTTTCTGCAGACCAACTCATTGATTACCGCCTCATCCCAGCGTTACTCATAGGTGCTTGCATCATGTCTCCATTCGCACCCTTGATGACAAAAAACATTAACCAAGACAAGTTTAACAAGCTCATCTCTGCAGGATTAATCACCCTTTCTGTGGTAATGCTAATCAAAATCTTTATCATCGATATGTGAGTAACCAAGATATACCCGAGAGGGCACGACATGCAAACTTATAACATTGCTATACTTGGAACATCCAGCGAGGGGCTTTCGGTCGCAGCATACTTGGGTAATGAAGGTCATGCGGTCAGCATCTGGGGGGAGCATAAAGATTCCATCGAGGTTTTGAAGCAAGAACTCCAAGTACGCGCCACTGGTTTGTTTGAAAAAGATATTCCCTTGAAGAGGGTTTCCACAAACTTGTCTAAAGTGGTAAAGGATGCCAACGTGATAATTACTTGCACGAATGCGTTGGACCACGAGAAGCTTGCGAAGGAAATGGCTCCACATCTTTCCAATTTCCAAGTGGTGTTGCTAGTTCCAGGCCAGGTTTTTGGTGCAATCTCCTTCCTTCATGCCATTCACGAGGAAGATCCTGATCTCAAGATTTTCGCCGGTGAGGCACAATACCACCTCATTTCCGCGAAGAAAAAGAGCGAAACGTGGGTTGAAATCGAATCGGTGCACGAAGGGATTTCTTGTTGTTTCTTTCCTGAAATTAACAAGAGATACGTGGATTATATCATGAGCAACGTTTTTCCCGGCATAAGGGTGGAAGAAGATATTCGTCTTACCAGCTTGGTATCTCCAGAATCTATTCTCATTCCAGCCATCGGGTTATTCAACATCTCAGGTTGTTGCAAGGAGAAAGAGATTTCTTTCTTCAAGGAATGCAAGTCAGATGAGGTAATCCGCATGATCGACAAGTTAGATGGAGAGCGAATGTCAATCATGGAGACCATTGGAATGCAGCCGATTGCATTATATGATTGGCACAAATCCATGAAAAAAATCGAATATAGCGATTATCATCTCTTGCTTTTATTCCTCGCAGAAGAGCACGAGTTGCATCTTGATGTTAAAACTTACAAGGAAAAAATGATGGAATCAATGATTGCGGGGCTTATTCCCATTGCCTCTGTGGCTGCTCATCTGGAATTGGATACTCCAGTGATGGATGCCTTTATCATGCTGTGGCGAATTCTTTTCAAGGAAACCAAGGATGCCCCTCACCGTACCATCGAGAGTGCCAAGATCCCGGTTGATTTATTCAAGAAGCGAGCGACCAAGCGGGTTTCAGCATCAAAGGTGTCCATTGATTCATACATCGACAAGATATGCACCCAAATCTTGGATGATTTCGAGGAGGGTTGGATTTTCATACAAGCACCACGCAAGGTAATAGAAATAGTGAAGGAACACATTCATGATTCCACGGGGGTTCCTATCACGCCCGAAAACTGGAAGCAATATTTTTCTTACGAAAAAAAATCTCGCATTATCGCCATGGTTAAACGGAGCTCTGAGTTGAAGGACGCTTTCGAGCTGGGGTCTGAATTTAATGAATTGTATGGTATCGTTTTCAATCTCGATGAGCAAGATAACCTCACTGCGGCGCCAATATTATTTGAAGAGCATAAGAAAAAGGAAGCAAAAGATTTCATCAAGAGCTTGAAAGATGAATTGCGGGAGTTCTTATCTGATTTCATCACCCAAGAACTCAAGGATTCTAAGAAAGAAATCTTGGTGAAGGATGTGAAGGTTAAGCCAGAGCAGGAATAATATAATAGACCAAGGGATTGCAAGTGACATGGATGTGGGATTCAAAAGATGCCAGCAAAAGCTCGCAAAGGCATTTTCCTTTGAATCGGTAGACGCGTTATCGAAGTTATTTGAACACGGAAAGCTCGTGGAACGTGAACTCTTGATTTCTCACGAGCTTGCGTGCAGGCTTTGCAAGGATCGAGATTACCTAGTGGCATTGGCTTCATTCATTGCGATGATCCAAGGCATTATGTATCTTGTCCACAACCCATTATCACGAGAGCGTGATGGCTTGGAGCCTGATTTACACGAAGTAGGACGCGTGGCACGCACTTTATTAGTGAAACAGGAAGTGGCTGTTCCCGAATCTGTTCTCGTGGTGGATGTCTTCGCAAGGTTATCTCATCCGAAAGCGATGCGTCTTGTTGGTGGTATCCTTCACGAGATCGGCAGGTTAGTCATGAATCTTGATCAAGGTGTATCCTCCAAGATTGGTGGACGAATCATTCAAGATCTGATGCCTTTTTCCTTGCGAAAGATTCTTGCCGCCTTTTACACCAAAATGCCAGCAGCTTGGATGCTTTCCTTCATTGCCATTGATTCACCCGCTGCAACCGTCCTGGATCCAGCATGCGGTACCGGAAATTTGCTCCACGCTGCCTGCCAACGGAAATTAGAATTAGCGCTGGAAAGAACCACGGACGGATCCCCCGTGCCTCCTGATA
>WJJB01000112.1 GCA_014729935.1 Candidatus Bathyarchaeota archaeon
GAACATGGAACCATGTATCTCCGGCAAGGTGATACTTGATGACAGACCGCAAGATAAGTATGGATGCATGCCCCAGGATGCGTGGCTGATAACAGCCAGGTGGTTCTTGGGGGGAAAGGCCAGTAACAGCCGGACCTATCCGGCTCAATTTCATGGCTTGGATAAATAAGTGAGTTTTTTAGGATATTCTTTGTTTACTTGACATAGCAGATTCGCCACTGGAGTGATAGATCATGAATAATGGAAAAGAAGACACGGTAAAGACCACTCGCGAGGAAATCATCGAATTACTCACAGGCTTGGAAGAACCCATCAGCATTGACGTGATCATCAAGAGCATGCGGGATATGCGACCGGAAAATCTCGTGGATGACATCAACCACGCTTTGAAGAGTTTGAAGACAAAGGGAATGAAATTCAAAATTCATCCTGCCGTGTGCAGGAAGTGCAATTTCACGTTTAAACCGTTGAAATTGGAAGTGAAAATCCCTACAAAATGCCCCGAGTGCAAGAGTGAACTCATCAACGCTCCCATCATTCAGAAGAAGTGAGGTGAGCGTCAAGGGTTTTAACCTCCTTGGCAAGAATCCCCCCGCGTCCACGTGGGGGCTGAATCACCATCTAGCACGATGGATTTATAAAATATCATTGATAAGAAAAAAAGAAAAGAGATCAGAACAAACATTGTTCACCCCGTGAACGGGGAGCCTCCCAAGGATATTTTCCCACGAGGCCTGCATCGACACGATGCCCCGCGCGTGATAGAAGCCGCGGTGGACTCGATGGAAGCCCCGCTATGAATGAATGGCAGGATACATCACGGAGGTATATTATCTCACATAGGTAGACTTTCATGGAATCCCTATCTGAACGCCAGAAACTTAACGTGTACCTGATCAAGAGAGAATTCATCAGGGAACTGGACAAGGGCCTCGGTATCATCAAGAAATCGATATCACGCGTTTATTCGGGCGTGTTGACGAACATACCCTCAAATATCTTTTATTACATCTATTTCAGGGGAAAAGTGAGACGTCACGTATTGAACCAGATTAAGATCTCCCTGAGAATGGCCATCGATTATCATCCCGAAAGGATGGAAGCCATGGTCGAGAAATACAAGTCCGAGTACCTTGAAAATGATCTTATCACGATGCATTGCAGGCAAGATCATCCCATATATTCCGAGCTGCGAGAGATCACGATCAATAACCTCTATACCCGTATTCCCATTCTTCACGAGCTCATCAATTCACATGGCAATACATATCACGAGTTGGTGAAAAATGCATTTTCCTCCAAGGAGGAAATACGTAGGGTTCTAGAAATACAACTGATTTTCATAGATCAATGGATAGAGATCCTGAACGATAACAAGGACATTCTAATTTCTCCCAAGGTCCTTGGATTTGGATTGCCGATCGAGCCTGATACCGTCTTCAAGGTGATCATGGAGACCTATGAGTATGGCATGGCACGACTTGAGGAGAAGATGCAACACTTCTTTCCACCAGCGGTTGAGAGTGACACGAGGGATACAAGAGGAGGGAACCCGTGATGTCCTTGAAAGAGGAAGTAAAGCGATCGTTGCGAAATCTTGGTTTCTCTGATTACAACATATTGATCTATGAGACACTGTTGCGTGATAGGGAATTGGACGCGAGGCAGTTATCAACCAAAACCAAGGTTCCATATAGTCGCGTGTACGAGATCCTGAATGAGATGATAGATAAAGGATATATCATCAAGATGGATGGCAGGCCATCTACCTACGTGCCCCGTTCTCCCATTGATGTGTTGCAGCACATCCATAATACCCAAGAAAAGGCTTTCCAGAATAATTCCGATATCGTTCGGGAAACCTTGATGCGTATTTACTCGGAAAAGAAGAGTGCACACCAAGCAAACGTAACAATTATCTATGGAAAGGATAGCAACGTGACCCACTTGCGCACCGTGATCAAGAATTCAATCAGATCCCTCTACTTGATGATGAAGGATTTTGAGATGTTTATCGATGGTATTACTGAGGAATTGAAATTACTTTCCTTAAAGCATGTTAAAGCACGGTTTATCCTACCCACGAAGGTTAAAGCGAGGGAAGATATTATTAAAATTCTCGAAAAATTGGGCCAAGTGAAGTACTTAGATGATGTTCCCAGTAACGTGATTTTAAGTGATGAAAAGAACGCAATATTCCTTTCAGCGGGAAATTACTTGGAAAGCGTCCCTGAAGACATGATTGGCATTTCCATGGCACATGCCGCCCTCGCTTTGGTGGGAAGGAGCATTTTCCAAGGCGCGTGGGATAGTGCAGAATAAGCCATATATAGACTGCATACCAAGATGTATCCATCATGAAACTAGGTGTATTTTCGGTATTACTTGGAGAAAAGTCACTCGTGGAAGCTTTAGACATTCTCGTCGACTTGGGTGTCGAAGCAGTAGAAATTGGAACTGGAAACTGGCCGGGAAACGCGCATTGCGACCCAGCATCATTATTGAAGGATGATTCTGAATTAAAAGCATTCAGGAAAGCCATTGAAGATAGAAACTTGACGCTTTCCGCGTTATCGTGCCATGGGAATCCGGTACATCCCTCGATAACCATTGCCAAAGAACACTCAGAAATACAGCGTAAAACAATAGAGCTTGCAGGAAAACTTGGCATTGATCGCGTAGTGACCTTTTCTGGTTGTCCTGGTGGTTCTGCGGATGATCATACTCCAAATTGGGTAACCTGCCCGTGGCCACCAGATTTCTTGGAAGTCTTGGATTATCAATGGAATGAGGTGCTCATTCCCTACTGGAAGGATGAAATAGATTTTGCCGAGAGTAACGGGGTCACGAAAATTTGCTTGGAAATGCATCCTGGGTTCTGCGTGTACAACCCAGAAACCCTCTGGAAATTGCGAAATGCAGTGGGAGGGAAGGTAATCGGTGCTAATCTCGATCCATCACACCTGTTTTGGCAAGGGATGGACCTCACACACGTTATCAGGCAATTGAAAGGTATCATTTACCATTTTCATGCAAAGGATTGTATAATTGATCCAATCAATGCAAAATCTAACGGGGTGTTAGACACCAAGCATTACGGCGATGAAATCAATCGCTCATGGATATTCAGGACATGTGGTTTCGGTCATGGTCACCTCACGTGGAAAGCCATCGTGTCAAACCTGAAGATGGTTGGATACGACTACGTAATGTCCATCGAGCATGAGGATTCCCTCACGTCCACCAACGAGGGATTAACCAAAGCAATTTCTTTCCTGAAGGAAGTGATCTTGGAAGAACAACCAGGCGAGATGCATTGGGCGTGATCCTGCAAGAATGTGATTATCATGAAAATTCTTGGAATTAATGGTTCCCCTCGAAAAAATGGTGCTTCTGCGCGGTTACTTGAAAATGCCTTGAAGATCGCGGATGATGTGTCTCCTGCCGCTAGTGTTGATAGAATCGATCTGGTGGATTATGATATACGCCATTGCACTGGATGTGACGCGTGCTTGAAAGAAGCGTGTCCACTCGATGGTGAAGACGATTATCCCGCAGTTCAAGAAAAATTACTCGATGCTAGTGCTATCATCATTGCGAGTCCCACTTATTTTTCTAACGTTCCAGGCATCTTGAAAGATTTCATCGATCGATCTCGACGCCTGAAGATGGATAGGGGAAAATTGCGAGATAAATATTTCACTTGCCTTGTCTCGTCAGGTTTACGTAATGGCGGGGCGGAGCTGGTCACCCTCATGTTGAATAACTGGGCTTTGTCCCATGGCATGCTAATTGTAGGATCTGTGGGTAACTACTTGATGGAAAATTACCTCCCAATTACCACATTGCAAAGGGATGGATTGAGATCGTTCAGGAAACCTGGTGACCAAGACGAGATAAGTGATAAAGTCAGCGAAAGGATCGGAAAACGTCTTGCTCTTTTGACGACCGGTCTTGCGAAAGGAAACCAGCCCCCTAGATAGTGATTTAGGGATGGTTGTTCATTATTGAACATGGAAGGAAATTGAAATTAGAAAGCACTTTTTATTTTAAGATATATCTCGTTTACCCGTTTTTTCCATGTGGGGAAATTGTCGATCTTTCCAGCACGGGGGTATAGCTCGTATAATTTCTTGATATCGGTCATTAGCTTGTGGACATAGGCCAAGTTAATCAGGAGCCCGGCATGCCTTATGGAGTCGAGCAAACCGATCTTGAAGATTCGTGAAAGTGCATCCATCATACCAAGTTCCAATTCCCCCGCGTAAGCTATCTTGAGAATATCTTCACCGCTAAGGATTTCTTTTTTCAACCCAAAATTTAGATCTTCGTCATCGAAATGTTGTAATGCAATACGCAAGATGTCAAGCGCAGCGAACTGTGAACCTTGCCCGACCATGTACTTGTGATTGTATTCCCATAACTTGCCGATGGAGCAATCATTCGCCTCCACTCCCTTTCTGGCAACAGCTGCAGCCATGAAACCGGCACGCATGCTTGCTTCGATCCCACCACCGTGGAGGGGATTCACCTGGCACCCGCTATCGCCTACTAGCATGATGCCGTTATCAACTAGGCTCCATAATGGTCGACGAACGGGAACGATACCGGCTCCAGAACTGAGAACTTCTACTTCTCCCCTGATGAGCCTATCGAACACGTTTCTCCTGTACCGTTCCTTGATTATTTTCCCCATTTTCATTCCTTTCTGCCGAGGCCCGCCGGTTCCGATATTAACTGTATTGTTTCCCTTTGGGAAATACCAGATATATCCCCCAGGTGCAAGATCTTGGGTAAGATGAATGGTGATATGATCCGGGGCGTCCACGGGCTCATCCTTGAGGCGAACAATCTCACGATAACAAAGAATCGTGTCCTCGGGAGCGATGGAGTTTTCGATATAGGTGCTCTCGATGGTCTCACGAACTTGGGAATAAAAACCGCTAGCATCTATGGTAACCTTTGCGTTGATTTTCCGTGCATTTCCATCGTTATCAATACACTTGATACCTTTCACGTATCCATTTTCTTGAATGGTTTCCCTCACGTGGATCTTGTCATGGAATTCGGCGCCCTCGGTGATGGCCTCTTTGAGCAAGCGCTGACCGAATTCCACCCTGTTTACCAGGTATCCTGCTTGATTTTGGTCAACCATGAAAAATTCCTTGCTGCAATCAGGCGAAAGCAAACGAACACCCTTTAACTTGTAATCCAATTCCTTGCCACGCGGGTGAGCAATGCCAATCAAGTCAAAGATCTCTGATCCCAAGGCATCCCCGCAAATCTTGTTCCCGATCTGCTCTCTTTGTTTTCTATCTACCAATAAAGTGTCCATTCCAAACTTGCTTGCGAACCGGGCAGCAATAGCTCCACCAGTTCCCGCGCCAATAACAATCACGTCGTAGGTATCCTTCAGCATCATTCACCAGCACGTTTAGTGCACGGATAGTGCACGGGTAGATACATAATCAAGAGTGGGAAATCCTGCTTGCTAATAAAGCTTTTACGTGAAAAAAC
>WJJB01000113.1 GCA_014729935.1 Candidatus Bathyarchaeota archaeon
ATCCAAGATAGTGCCCGTTCCGTTAAAAGATCTTTTGAAATCTATTCCTTCGATCTCAAGGAGACCTTGGACGCCATCATGACGTTCATTGCACAAATACGCCAAGAAAGCAAATCATTACAGGAGGAAATCGCTGATTCCAAGGAAGAGATGAAGCAGTTACTGGGAAATCGAACTACCAAGAAGCATGTCGATCAATTCCTCGAGACTTACAAGGCAACTCACGAGAGCGCCAACAAGAAGACATTACTTGAGCAGAGCCATTTGGATCTCGAGATTGCCAAGCACGCCAGGGAAATCGTATCCGATGCAGAGATCAAGATTTCCCAGAAAGTCTTGCCAAAGACCACCGAAAATCTCACCAAGATACTTCCCATCCTTACTGCTGATCGGTATAAAGACGTAAAAATTACAGAAAACTATGATGTTCTCGTGTATGATTCTAAAATGAAGGATTACGTTGATAAAACCTTGTTTTCGGGGGGAACAAACGATCAAATTGCCCTGGGAATTAGGCTCGCGTTTGCCATGGCAACCATGAAAAAAAACGAGTTCAACGAATCATTTATCTTCCTTGATGAGCCGCTTGGCTTTTTCGATGATGAGCGCAAGAATTGTCTCATAGATTTTTTGACACGTGGTGAAATTGCCGACCTTTTCGCCCAACGGTTTGTCATCAGTAACTTCACGAACATTCGACGTAATTTCGATCACATCATCGAGCTGGAGGATGGCAAGGTAATCAACCAATTATCAACCGGGTCCTTGCTCACCCTCCAAGGCTTCAAATTAAATGAGGACATTGAAGAACTACAAATTTTTGAATTAAATACCGGAGACTTCTATGCCGAGAACGAGATACGTGAGCGAGATTGCTCTTTCATCAAGAAAGAGGACGTGCTCGTTACCAGGGTGGAATTCTCCCCGTATCAAGATCAAGGCGTTTCCATTTCCCCGCGGACAATCTATCCTAGTGTAAACGCACGCGGTGAAGAACATGTCATCTCGCTATTCTACAACATCGATCAGGTTGAGGATAATGTCGTGAAAATCATTGCGGTGGCATATAATGGTGAGGAGAAATTAGGATACCAACTTTTCGAGATGGATGTTGAAGGACCGCAAGCTAGCAGGCATGATTCACACTGGTAAGGTGATGCATACATGATATCTAGACATTTTCCCGCGTTGGATGAATTGGATAAGAAGATTAGGGATCATTTCAGGAATCGGGTGGTTCGCAAGTCATATGCCACGAGCGTTCCCGTGTTGAAAAAGCTACCACGTTACATCTCAGAATTCATCGTGAACCAGCATTCCGATGAAAATGGTTTCCTGCGGAAAGATGTATTGGAAGAGATCGTAAACGACTTGAAAAAATTCTTTCCAGAGAAAAAGGACAAGGAATTATATAAAAGCAGGGCCTTAGAACTCGGCACCGTTGATTTAATTGGTCATTTCGAGGTCAACACCGACCTTCGCCAAGGATCATATAAAACATACATAAAGAGCATCGACGAGAAGGCATCGGTGAATAAAGACCTTATCTTGCCTACCAAGTATCCCGATCTCCTTCGGGGCGGTCTTTGGGGTAAGGCAACCTTTGAATACCTGCGACGGGGGGACGGGGGGATGATGAACATGATCGATTTCGAGAGTTACCAGGAGCAGAAACCCACCCTGAAACGCTACATCATGAAACGAAACCAATTCACCACTACTGAATGGCTGGATATGCTGATCAAGACACTTGGATTGGAACCCGCGTCGTTTACCCGGGAAAAGAAATTGCTGTATCTCACCCGGCTAATCCCGCTGGTAGAACCATGCACCAACACCCTCGAAATGGGACCACCTGGTACGGGAAAATCTCACACGTATGAAAATCTATCATTTTACTCTCGCTCGATTCTCGGGGGTGACATTACCATGGCTAGGTTCATTTATAACCAATCCACGAGACACAATGGCGTCATTTTCAATTATGACATGATATGCTTTGACGAGATCAACAAACCTAAATCGAATCTTACGACCTTGATTCCCAAGTTGCAGCAAATCATGGCATCGAACCGGGTGGAGCGGGGGGAGCTGGATGCCCAGACAGACGTGAGCTTGGTATTCCAAGGAAATATCGATTTTATCAAGGGACCATCGGGAAACCCGAAACCGAAATATGTTGACCATTTCAAGGATATTCCAAAGGGCATGAAGGACCCTGCATTTCTTGATAGAATTCATGGGTACATCCAAGGCTGGGATTTGCCCGCAGTAGCAGATAACCATCTCAATCACAAGCTTGGCTTGATATCCAACTACTTCGGGGAAATTCTCCACAAGCTGCGTGGGGAGGATTTCACCAACTTCATCGATAGCACTGTCTCATTCTTCAAGCTCGATCCATCGGGTAGTAAGAAGGCAATTTCCCTCAGGGATTCCATCTCGGTAAAGCACTTGATATCAGGGTTTCTTAAATTGCTGCATCCACATAAAAAGTTAACCCGAGATGAGTGGAATGAAATTACTACAATAGCCATCACGTTGAGGCAAAATGTACTAGATAGAATAAAGCGCATTGATGATAACTTCAACAGGAAGATTGATTTCTCGTTCATCTCGGATGAGCTGCAAGGAATGGATGCTGCTGAACAGGTGAGCAGCCCCGGGATGCCAAAAGGTGGAACGAGTGCTACTTCAAAGGTCCCCCTTTCTACAAAGGCAAGTGCCCTACCAGCCACCGAGTCAGGTTCAGAACCGGAAGATGAAAGTGAAGATGGCACCTTGGAAACCATGGGAATCCCATTGCAGCTCGTGCTCGATGCGGATAATTACATCGCGGCCAAGATTCCTTACTGGTACTTGAAAATCCTTGCCGAGAAGGGCATGCTACGGAAGCAAAAGGGCGGATTGAAGGTAGCGGAAACATTCTCATCCTTGAACATCCCATATGCAAAGACAAGGCGGGACCGTTTGAGTCCAAGCGTTCATGGTGAATCCTTGGATACCCACCTGGAGGAAGCCCTACTTGAAGAAATTCAAAAAACCGTGAAAGATCTCAAGGAAAAATCGAGCGAATGCATCGATCTAATCAATGACATCCAACAGATGAAATTCAACATCGATTCCGACTCATCATCGGAGGAGATCTCATGGATACAATTGATAGAAACCGAGATCAAATCCCTTCTCTCGGCTATTTCATGCAAGAGATATATAGATTTGAAGCGCGAGAGTGTTGAATTCGAGAAGATCCACGAAACCATCACGATGAGTATGGCATTGACTCCGAACCTTCTTGAATTCGAAAAACTGGATATCGTGGTAGATTCACAGCAGGTGAAATCACACTTGGAAGATAAAATTGAGGCATATCAAGCACTTGAGAGTGCCGCGTCGATCAAGCAAAAAACATTGAAATCAAGAATTCCCTTGAAAGAATCAAGGGACAAGAAAAAGGAAAAGGTGTTTTTCAAGGGGGAGCCATTTAAATTATTCGTGTTCGATGTCCACAATTTCCACAATTCCATGAGAGACAAGTTCGGAAACGATCCCAATTACATGTTGAAACTGGAAAATGTGCTCGCGAAGAAGATCAAGGATCTCGTTCTTCCCCAAGGTGGGAATTACCTTGCCTTTTTCTTTGCTTCAAAAGCACCTGAATACGAAAAATATCCAACATTCTTCCCCAAGGGAAAAAATTTTCGCTGGTTTTTCGAAGACATGGTGAAGAAGAAGGAGGATGGGAAGATCAAGTTCAGTGACGTGGATGCCCTTCTTTCCAACAAGGTGAGCGCGTTCCTAGCTTTGTACAAGGACCAGATCGAGCATCTCACCTTTTGCAGCGGCGATAAGGATTTTCACTCCATCATCGAAGATGCGAAGGCATATGATATTCCGGTAACATTGTGCGCGGTCGCTAGGGAATTCCTCGCAAGGGATCTCCACCGTATCGAACGGGATGTAATATTACTATTCTCGTGAATTAAGCCAGGAGGATAGAAATCAAGTCGCGTGAAACAACTATGGAAATCGAGGAAATCATCCTGCAGTTAAGCAACATTCAGAAAAAGCTTGAAGCGAGCATCAGGGATCATTATTATAACACGCAACCCGTGTTAACCACTGGATTGTTGGTGAATAACAAGATAGTGGACCTGCAACTGTATCTTCAAGATCTTTTGTTGATTGGTGCTATCACCCAATCATCACTCTTGCTCAGTGGCTCTTCAGGAAGTGGTAAAACCTATCTCGCCGAGCTTGTTCTCGAGCGCCTTTTCGGACCCGCAGGGTTCACTAGAAAAAACATCACTCCCGATATGAACGAGCAGGATTTCATGGACATAGATTTCGGGGCGATCAAGGCGGGAAAGCGGTTGAAGGATGCCCTCCTTGCCGATGAGCTTTTCAACCGTCCCTCACTCATCATTGATGAGGCAAATAGAGCACCTCCCATCATCCAGAATCGACTCATGCAAGTCTTGGAAAACAACATTGACCTGAAAAGTAAGACGTTTAGGGCGGGTAAGTTGCTTGAGGACGGTTCCCATTACCAATGGATCATCTTGACTCTCAATCTTGGAGCTGAATATGCTGGTACCTCTGCGATCGATCGTGCCTTGAAGGACAGGATCACTATTGATATCCCCATTGATAATTTCCCCCCGACAATCGATGATCAGATCAGAATGATACGAGCGAAATCCATTCGAAAGCCTGGCCCTTCCTCTCCTGAAGAAACCGGAAGCAAGTCTCCGGCAGGCGAGTTAGTTGATGTGAAGGGAAATCTCTCCGAGGATGTATTCGAAATTTACCAGCACGTGGAGGATGTGCAATTGAACTTGGACGCTGAAGCTCTGCTCCTTTACCTGAGTTTTTGCTCGGGATGCGTGAAGTCCCCAACGAGATCCAAGTACGGTGTCACCTTTTCTCCCACTTATTGCAAGGAACAGCAATGCAAATATGCCCGCAATCCCCCCCTGAAGGATTTTTGTCCCTTCATCTTTTCTCCATCCAACCGTGTTTTACGGAAGGTTGTCCTTGTCGCCAAGGGGCTCTATCTCGTGAAGCAGGCTGTATTATTTAATCGTCTCTTGAAGAAAGACGAGGCAGACGCAAAAGCATTCTTGATGCAGAATCCCAATCGGGAGGTGGGAATCAATGAAATTATCGAGATCGCCCCGTTCATCCTCCACTCAAAAATTGCGATGAACCGGGAGCTGGTTGTCAATAAATTCAACGGGAATACCTTTCTTGCCATCAAACACGTGCTCAAGGTTATCAATGGGCAATTGAACAAGTTCATGAAGGAAATCCTGCCCGCTCTGGTCCAAGAGATGCGAGGTGAATCTCTTAATCAAAAGGACACGGTTGTACGGAAGCGACTCTTGGAGGAGGACTTCCACTTGGAAGGCTTGATCAAGTACGTGGAAAAATACTTGGAATTAGGTGATTGAACCCACGACCAAACAAACATCCGCCATCGCAACAAGATCACCAACTTATAGCATGATGGAGCATCACCTGAAAACCATTTTTCATATGATCAATTGGGACACGATATACGGTTTGGAAATCAAGGAAGAGCCAAGCATGCCGAGGATGATCGAAGCCTACATGGATATCAAGAAGTGGCGGATCACCATTAGTTTCCATCACCAATTTCCCCAAATTTTTCAGAAAATACTTCGAGAGCAGGACAACGCGAAACGGGTTGAGAAACGCCATTTAATCACCATTGATTCAAAGAAAGCACGAATATTGACAGAGAATCACGGCTATACTGGTGAATTCCACGTGCTTCTCCATGATTATCTTGCCGGCATCGCCTATCACGAGTTCGGGCATTCCAAGGAATGTCCCATCGACGAGGATTCATATGCCGATATATTACAGGCAATAACCACCGCTATGGAGCGGAAACACCTGTCCAATCAACCCCTCCTCCATTACATCGTCAATCTATTCACCGACCTGGTAATCAATGGAGTGAATGGCCTTGAACCTAATAATTCATTTTTCCGGAATAGTTTCTTCCTATTTCATTATTCCGAGATGGAGGTGAGCCCGGATCCCGACGTGCTTTTTAGTTATTTCGTCCTGTTAAACTGTAGGTTGTACCAGTTTGATGAAAGCATCAGGGAAATTCTTGAAGAAATAACCCTAGATGCACTTGGGTTCGATTGCGAGGAAAATGTTGAAAAACTTCTTTCAATCTTTAGCCCCGACGAAGTAATTAGGGAAAAGATGATGGAAGGTATCAAACTTGACGAGGAGGAAGCATGGCAAGTCATTGGATTCCTCACTGAAAGAAAGAGGTGGGGGAACATGGCGTTCCAGCTCGCATCGTTATTGTTGGAAATCATCCCCTCGGATGCGTACGTTCCTCCCCCAGACATTACCGATTCCTATTTCACCAAGGAATTCAAGGAAAATGCCGGTTTCCGGAAATCCGTCTTGGATAAAATCATCGAGAAGAAAATCGCAGGGGAGATGGAGATTTCCAATGATGGCAATGGGGGTAAAGCGAACTATTCGGAGATGGGGGAAACCCCTCCGGATCCATCCCAAGAGAAAGCCAAGGCGTCCCCCCTACCAAGCGATCATGGCAAAATGGACACCAGGGATGAAAGTGAACCACTTTCCTATCCCGGCGAGTACGAAATGGATAGCGGTTTTTCCCTTTTTTCCGAGTTCCAGGTGCATGATGGGTTTTACCGGAACAAATTGAAGGATCTTGACGTGTCGCTCCCATCAAGAAGGGAGGGAAAGCAACTTCCCATCACGTGGGTAAACCGGAGCATCCTCACCGAACGGGACAACCCCCTAGATATGGATCCAATGGCTATCTACTATCTACCGCGATCCAAGGCAGAACGAGGGAACCGGGACAAATCAGACCTGTTGATATATAAGCGCGGCACCCCATTGTTCACGGACGAGCAGGTTCGGGTTGCCAACAGGGATGGATTCCCCGATCTCGCCTTGATTTGTGATGACTCTGGAAGCATGGACTGGAATCCCATTGATGCCGATGGCCGTTACGACGCAGTCATCATCACCGTGTATTCACTCTTCCAATGGTTGCGGGAGCGGGAATTTGCTGCAACGATCGAATACAACCTCACCTGTTTTTCCAATACAACCCGCACGACCGGTTGGCTGGATTATTTCCACATGGACGACATGTTGCCAGTGCTGTTTTCACATGAAGGTCATGGCACTACTCTCGATAGCAGGGGGCTCGAAGAAATCATAACGCGGCAAGGTGAAAAGGTGGTGATCTTGATCACAGATGGGGAAATTTCGAATAGGAAGGAAATCAAGAAGATCATCCTTGAAAACAGGAATGACATGTACTTTTTGTTCATCCAGATCGGTGATGGATCGAAGCTGGCATCTCAACTCGTCAAGGAAGGTATTCCTGTCGTAATCTTGCAAGATATTTCGGTTATGCATCGCATCGTTCTTGATTTTGTAGACTTGGCATACCCGCCACCTGGAGCATGAGAAGTGGAATATCTTGTTTCTGGAGGTGTGATTAGGAGTCCTTGCGTTTCAACCCGAGGCTTGAGAACGTGCTAAAGGGGTCTTCATATTTCTCATCATGCTCTTCATCTTCCTCCTGCCCCTTTTCCCCCTCTGCCTTTCCCTTTTCCTTGCTTACCGTTTCTTCTCCATCCCTTATTTTGTTTTTCGCAACACTGGTGGAATCAGGCGTGGCATCAG
>WJJB01000114.1 GCA_014729935.1 Candidatus Bathyarchaeota archaeon
CGTGGTTGATGTTTCGGGGTCGAAATTGTTGGGATACAAGGAAGAAAGAGTTTTGCTACACGATGGAGCAGGAATTCTTGATGCCCCTAGCTTTTGTGGCAGCTTGAAATGGGACGCGAGATATTTGTCGGAGCCGGGTTACAATGTGGTCGATGATAATTATCAAGTTCCCCCGATACTGCTAAACTAAAGGACGTGGCTTTCTGGCGGAAAACGGGTAAAAAAGGATAAATATGTGTTGACACTCTCTTTCCTGCTTTCATATCTTATCCTCCTACCCAAATTAATACAAAGTCAATTAAAGCAGATTTTCATGAAGTTGAATCTCATCGCCAAAATGAAAGTGCATAAGCACAAGATAGTACACTTGAGCAACTTGCTCTTGGTTTTTTGCTCGGTAATAGTGGGTGCATTTACAATTTCATCGATCTTTTCTGGGAAACACTACCAGTTCAACGATTGCGAGATGCTCGTCAACGGAAACATAGCTATCACTCGGTATGAAACATTTCGGAATACGAGAGGTTCGGATATAAATCCAGGAAGTGATGAAATAATCATGGTTAACCAGGATGGTGAGATCGTTGAACGACTTGGGGAACCAGAGATAAGCATCCGTGCTCCCCATTCCATTCTCCCATTGGAAAACGACACGTATCTCATCGCGGATTGCTTCAATGGTGAAATCGACCTGATCGAGAATAAAACAACCACTTGGACTTACCGCATACAGGATATAAATTGGTCCAAGGTTGATTCATCCTTCAACTCGGAAACATATTTCGAGAATCTCATGCAACCAGATCCCGTCCATGTTAATGACGTCGATATCAGGAGGGAGGGGTCCACGGAATACTTGCTCATTAGTCCAAGGAATTACAACATGATTTTTGAAATCAATTTCACTGCTGCCAGGGGGAGGACTAACGTCAATGAGTCTGATATCACATGGTGGTTCGGAAGACCAAGTAACACGT
This sequence comes from Candidatus Bathyarchaeota archaeon, assembly GCA_014729935.1. Lineage (GTDB taxonomy): Archaea > Asgardarchaeota > Lokiarchaeia > Sigyniarchaeales > Sigyniarchaeaceae > WJJB01. The sequence goes on from WJJB01000114.1 coordinate 978, forward strand.
CATTACTCAAGATGCAACACAATCCGGATTACATGGAAGACGGTAATATTATAGTGGCAGATTCCGAGAACGGTAGAATCCTGATGGTAAATTATTCCAGCAAGGAGATTTACTGGGATTCCTCCCACTATATTTCATTATATTGGCCACGTGATGCTGATGTTTGCCCTGATGATGACGACACACTCTTGATCACCGATTCGCTAAATCACCGTGTTCTCGAATACGACATGGAAGCACAAGTGATAAACTGGGAATTCTCCAAGGATATCATCCAACCATATCATTCCGATTATTTAGATGACGATAAAATTTTGATCGTGGGTGATATCAGTGCAAACGTTCTCATCATAGACCCAAATCAAGGCATAATAGAATGGGAGTATAAAAATCGGAATAGCAATGATCTCTTCCGTTCAATGTTCTTGATATTACTCAGCCTGCCTCTCGTTTCACTGGTACGAACGTGGGGAAAGGGAATAAAATACACCACAAAGAAAAAAATCTTCATGGTTTCTTCGTCAATTGGAATGATCATCATGTGCATGGTGTTGGCTATTTTCCCATCCATCATCACTAAACTGCTCGTGAGGATTACAGATATGGTTAGTAGGAACAATTTCATCCCTTCGTGAAACTATTTATCTTTGCGTGTGATAATGGTTCCCCATGTATTGGCGGTTTACAAAGATTTTTCTCATCACGATTATCCTTCAGCTTGTCGTCATCATGCTTGCTGCATGGCTTGGAGGGGTTGCAATAATCATCGGATTCTGGGTTTCAATCGTTAATATGACCATCCTCTCGGTGATGGTCGGCATCCTGTATTTTTACGCCGTGGAGGGAAATTGGGGAAATCTAATAGATACTTCGGTTGTGGATATTGAGCAAGTTGATATTCCCATGAAGGATGATTGGAAAATGGCTGCGCTTCTCATCAAGAGAAGGGATGCAGGGGAACAGGATGGCGGGCGGCCAGCGATCATATGCCATCATGGGTTGGGCTCAAGTAGCAAGAAACACCTTAAATTTGCCATCCCTCTCGCCATGATGGGCATGGTTGCCATTTTACCCGATGCACGAGGGCATGGCGCTTCTGTCGGGAGAATAAAAGCAAGAAAGGATGATTGGTACATCACTGAAAGCACGGGAATCATCCCAGATTTACATGCTATCGTGGATTTCGTTGAAAAGCGTGATGACATTAATCCTGGTAAGATATCAATGATGGGTGCGAGCCTCGGGGGTGGTGTGTGTCTTACATCCGGCATGATGGACGATCGGCTCAATCTCGTTATCGCGGTGAATCCTTATTTTTCCATCAAGGAGATGATGGAAGCAAGAAGGGCGAAAATACCATTCACGGAGCCTTGGTTCATGAAAACCGGCTTGCGGTTCATGGTAAATTTCAGGAAGTTGAAAAAGGTTGAGGAACGAATCTCACCAAAACATGTGCTCGCTTCTACTACCAGGGATAAGGCTGAGAGAAAGATGCGTTTGGTATTCTGCGAGGATGATCATCTCGTGCTTCCAGAAGTGGGAGCCAAGCGGATGATTGATGTTTTCCAGCTTCCCGACCGGTGCGTTCTTTCCTTAAAAAAAGGGGATCACAATTACCGTGGTCAAGAAACGATAGTACTCACTCGAATCGTCCAATGGCTCGAGGAAGCGGGGATGCTCCCATGACTATCGACTGCATGGTATCGGCTCTGCTTGGTAAGCAAGATGTCCATCATCCAGCAAGATAACCCCGTGATGCAGGTCCAGATCGTTGAAAAAGAGATGTTAAGATTCAAGGTGGAAAGCACGAATCATTTCTTCGATGCGTCCCACCCACCTTTTGATCGCTCACTTTCTATATGCTGCCCGACAACTTCCTTTAATTTCGCATAATCTGTCTTTTCCACCCGGTTGAGGGGAATCTCGTCCAAGAAGACGTATAGCAGCGGGCGCTTGTAGGACGCGAGTTGCTTGCAATGTTCCCTGAGTTTATCTACCGGGATCTTTTTACCTCGACGGGTTTCAATAAAGGCGACAATACCCTCGGAAAAAACCTCGTGCTTGTAACCCACGACAGCTGCCAGGGACACGCCCGGATACTTTTGAAGGTGTTGTTCCACTTCCTCTGGATTTACCTGGTATCCCTTTGGTTTGATGACAAATTTGCTCCTGCCAACCAAGTGAAGATTTCCATCCTCATCCTTGAAACCGAGGTCTCCCGTGTAGCAAATTCCTTCTTTCGAGATTGTCTTTCTTGTTGCTTCCTTATTGCCATAATATCCCTTGAAAACCTGGGGGCCGCTATAACACACCTCTCCATTTTCGCCAACTGGTTTCTCCTTGCCTGCGGTTCCATCGGGATTCATGGGTTCCCTGATTGATAATGGTGTGATTGGATAATCATGGCCAAGGCTGGCAAGGATATCCTCAGGCTTCACGTCCTCGCCTAGTGGCGTGTAAGAGCAAAATCCCGAAAGTTCAGTAAGGCCCAAGCCGGACCCGAAGTACGGTGCCATTTGCTTGAGTTTTTGCAGGAACCGGAGGGATACACCCTGTCCGCCATACAATGCAAATCTCAGTGAAGAGAGATCATAGGAATCATAATCAGGTAGACGCCATTCCATGACATACAAGGCTGGAATTTGCCCGAAGGCTGTCACCTTGTATGTTTGAATCGCTTTCAAGCTTTTTTCTGCTTTGAACGAGTGCAATATGACCGAAATGCCCCCGACAAAGATCGTGGTCATGAGCTGTTCCGTCTGGCATCCAACGTGTGATGGGGGCAAGTTCACAAGCATCCTGTCATCTGGTGAAATGTTAAACCCCTTGGATAGGCAAAGATTTTGTGCTATGATGCCTTCGTTTGTTAACATGGCGGGTTTCGGGAACCCCGTCGTGCCGGTCGTGTAGATGATAAGGATCGCATCATCAGCTTCCACCTTGCTTGCAGCCTGTTCTAGCTTTTTCATGCTTTTTTCACGTTCTTCGGGATCGTGGAGCAGTTTCAACCATCTATCCTTAGCCCTCCTGATGAAATCCAACCAACTGACCGTTCCCTTATCGCAATCTTCTTTCATGCTCATTTGCATGAAATACTGGACAGCGGGTATTTCCTTCCTGATGCGCCTAGCGAATTGCTTGAAGTCGTAACGTTTCTTCCTACCATACTTGTCCTCGCTGTCTGTGTCATCTGGGTGGACGAACATGACCCGTCGTGCGGAGGAAAGTAGTGTAACAGCGTAAATAACCTCATCACTTTTCAATCTCACGTCCAACGGGCAAAAGGTGATTCCCAGCTTGATGCACGCGTATTCCAAGAACACGTGTTCGGGAAGCAAGGGTAGCATGGAAATGATGATATCACCCTTCTCCCATCCATTCTCAAGAAGCTCCAATGCTATCAGGTTTACCGTATCGCGAAAATACTGCCAGGTATAATATTTACCAGTGTCTGCATCGATAATCGCGATGCCTTCTGGTTTTTCTCGTGCATGCATTTCAATGTAATCATTGAGGAAATGCGAGATTTGCTCGAATTCTTCAATACTCATATATATCTCACCTCAAGAATGCGGGATGATGCCCGCCTCTATCTCCTTCCAAAGTCGATACATTTTCCTTTCAACATATGGTCCTGCTGTCGGGGTGGTGGATGCGAATGGCTCATAGCCTGCCTTGGTAACGTATTCCTTCACGGGAAACAGGTATCCGAGCCAATCATTTGCAATTTGAAATATAAACGTATTACTGGAGCCGGCAGGACTTTTTTCAAGAAACCGGTGCTTGATATCCATGAATAATTCCCCTGGAACCCCTATAATTCCCAAGCGCGCCTTTCTTCCTCCCGATCGAGCGATCACGTCGATGTAATGATTTACCGTGTATGCGTTGTATTTCATGCCTTCGCCATGAGAGAGGGGCACTTTCTTAATGGTTAGTCCTGGGAAGTTGGGTTCTTGTGCAGCAGCCATGGCAATGGGTAGGATCAACCACTTCTTAATGAATACCACGAGCTTATTGGAGAGCCAATTTACCCTGTTATATATACCAATTTCCTTCTCGTGTTGTTCATCCTTGACCGGTATGGGGAATGTCTTCATGTAGGAGCGGATCTCCAGAGAAGTGTAATAATGATCACTAGAAAAACCACGTGCCAGCTCTAGTGCCTTGGATCCAATGTAAGCACCGATCATATCAGCGTGCTCCTCGGTGCCATATTGGACGTATATGGTAGACTCCCCTTCTTCCTTGTTATTAGCAAGAGTTGCCTCTTGTCCTTCTAACTCGGAAAAATCATCAACTTCAAGAGTAGTGATGGGATTCAAGTCTCCCGATGGGCCGGTGAAATATACCACGCCGACCTTGTTTCCCGTTTCATGTTCCACGTGCATGCAGGCGCGACCGGGGAAATCTGCCGAGATCTTTTCATTATTGAAGCTCATGGCAATAGGATGGCACCCGTAGTTCATGATAAGCCCTATCAAATCATCATTGCTCGTGGATGCGAAGGAAATCACTCCAAGTTCCTGCGGTTCTCGATCACTTGGATGCCTTCGATTTAATACAAACGGACGAAAACCATCTTTTTCGGTCATCTCGTCGGTGATGTCCAGCTTTCCCCAAGCCATCTTTGCAGGTTGCAGGTTTTCCACCATGCGTTTCACCATCTTGGCTATTTGCATGGCGATCCAAATGATATACCGATCATTCCGATTCGCACCGAATAAAATACCCTTTATGGTCTTGAAAAGCCCCCCGGGCCAGTAATACTCGCCCGTTAAGTCTGGAGCGTGATGTGTGTGGGTACAAGCTACCAAGATCTGACCCGCACCAAAACCGATATCCACCTCCTTTTGGATACGTTCCTTGATGTAATTGAACACGAGAAGCGGAGCTTTCAGTAAATCAAGCGAGATTAATAATAACGGTTTTTGGATATCGTCCAAATAATCATCTACCACCAAAACTGCCCGTGCATAGACTGGATCGAGAACCTCGCGTGCCTTGTGTTTCCGGTAAAAACCCGCCATCGCGACGCCTTTTTCCACCGTTTGCTGATCGGGCGTGATGGATACCTTGTCAAACGCAACAAGCATCGTATTTCTACTCTAGAAGAGCTCCCATGTGAATTAAAAGCTTGGTGAAAGAATTAAATTCCATGGGATTGAACCCGTTACCACGAGAACGAGTGAGAGACCATGTCGTATACAGAGAAAGAAATCAAGGAAATATGCAAGAAACCCGTGCGAATCCTTCCGGAAGCCTACCAGAAGATGCTTATGCACGTGTTACGTTTCGGTTCCCCGGGAATACCCCGGGATCAATGGAGGGAATGCTATGGTATGTTGGTAGGGAAATTCTCCAAGGAGAAGGGTATCACGGTTACTGATGCGCTTCCAGTTACCCACGGGTCCGAGATCGGCGTGGAATTCGTCGAAGAAAATTACATCATCATGGCACAATTCATGGATCAGCTTGACCGGGTGAATGCAGAAATCGAGCAAGCCGACCAGAAGCTCTTCATTGTTGGCTGGTACCATTCCCATCCTGGCATGGAGAGATTCTTGTCGTCGGTTGATGTACGTAACCAGATTTCTTATCAACCAGCATCATTTCCCTTCGGTATTGCCATCGTGTTCGATAACACCTGTGTATTCGAGCAGGATGCTGCGACCGGAATGATGGATCTCGGTTTCAAGATCTTCAGGCTGGATGATCCCACGTCCACGGAAATCAACATACCGTTCAGCGAGGTTCCCTTCGACCGGGATCTTCTTGACCATCCAGGATTGATAAAATGTTGGAAAAATGACATGAAGATGATCGAGAACATTCAAAAGCGAGCACCATTCATAGAGGAATACAAGGAAACTCCATCCATCTTCGGTACTTTCAAGGTCCCTACCACCAAGGAATTGAAGGAAGCTGGAACCGGTATCTCCCCGGAAGATCGTGCGGAGATCTCGATCCTTCCCCTCTCGGAGCTGGATCAAATCTTCACCAGGGGAATGCAGGTCTTCATGGAAACATACGACAACCTCTCGCAAGGTGATAAGGTGAAGCTGGATGCATTTCTTGATGGAACAGCCTATCCCCTTGTAGAACGTCTTTTATCAACCCTGGTAGACACATTGATTGATTGGACTCGAAAACTGCGTGTGGATATTGACAAAAGAGTGAATTATGGAATTTCAGCGCTGAACACCGTCAAGCAGAGTTTCCTCGGAGTTCAAGATGAATACATGAATTTCTTGAAAGAATCCATTGAAAAGGGGAAACAAAACAACGAATCACTCGTTAAGGAATCCAACGCACTTGAAGCCACGTTTAATACCATGATGAATGGTTTCAAGGAAGAGCTGTGGACAATCTTCGAGCAATCCCGGCAATCCTTGAATGCAATGATAGACCGGGCAGGAGATATCCTTGGAAAGAATGAGTTAACGAAGATCATGCATGAAATCAAGCAAATCAATAACATCGTATCCTCGTCCCATGAAAACGACAAGAATGAAACCGCGAATGGTAGTTCCAGTTTCGATCACGATGCCATCCAAGATACACTGGCGAAGCACCTCCAAGCCGTGCAAGAGCTGCAAGTAAATATGGGAAAAATTACGATCGAACGGGAACCGCCTGCACTCCTGGGCAATTTCATCGTGCCGAAAACCTCTGAAATCGAATCCATGGAAGCATTCGTGGATGATTCAGAAGGTATCACCGAGGATTTAAGTAAAACTAAGAATTTGGCCACCTATTTCAAGGATGGATTGAAGAAATTCATCGAGTTTTACCAAGGCTTGAGTGATGACGGTAAGAAAGATTTCACCATCATCAACGAGAAGGGAATCCAACCGCTCTCGGACTTGGTGATCTCGAGTCTTGTTAGAGGGATAAACCAGTGGACTGTGGCATTACGTGATGACATCGACAAGCGAGTTAATTTACTTGTTTCCTTGGTTAACGAGATGGAGCGCACGATGCGCAATATGCAATCGGACTACGTTTCCTTCATGGCAACCAGTGCAGATCCCAGCATGCGAATGCAAATGGCACTGGAAAAAACCCTTGCTAGCGTGGAAACCAGCGCGCTCACCGTGTTCAACAACATCCTTTCATACTTGGAACAGGTCTTGCAAAATATCGCGTACGTGTACCAGCAGAACTTGGAGAAGCAAAACCAACTACTTGATGGAAAGGAACTAAAGAAGATCTCGAAATCACTAGATCAACTGCGAAAGGCTCTCAAGTGATCATTTTCTTCCTTTCTATTATTCTTGAATGGAAAATGGTCCCTGGGACATTGAGGGATGATGAGAATCCCTCATTTTCGCTTCTTGGACACCTGCACCAGGCTCAAGTTATGGCCATACTTGCATTCCTCCTTGATATTGCACAAGATCTTCAAGGTTTTTACAGGCATACCCATGGGAATGACATTTCTCGCTGGATTGCAGTTCTCGTAGTACTTGCACTTCCGTTCTGAGCAGGGGGTCGGGTGGAACTTGATCAACATGCCAGGGAACGATTTACGGATGGGAAAGGCAACGATGAGTGGTTTCTCCTTGACTTTCACAACTAGCAATTGTTTTTTATACAAGGGACACTGGTGGGAGATATTCTCCTTGATCTTCACGATCTTGTATTCCCTGCCCTTTTTCAAGTTGCCCATGCAGATCTGGAAAAGCTTGCAGGACCTGCATTCACTTGGAACCTTGTCATGGACGAATTCCTTTCCAACCCGTGCATTTTCCTCCAATGCCAAGGTGACAATCTGCTCCGTCGTCATTGTGCTGATATATTTATAAGAAATAGGCAATAAATAGTTTTCCGCCCATTTTTCCCTAAATAGAGAAGATCAGTGGAGAAACAGGGTTTCCGTGTTCTTGGGTGCCTTGGTCTCGCATTTCAATCGTTGATGAATGATGCTTGCAAGGTTAACACATTTGCTGGATTCACCGTGGCATGTTAACACACGTTCAGGCTTCGGTTTCAATTTTCGCAGGTATCCCATGATTTGTGACCTGCTGCTATGTCCAGAGAAACCCTTTATCGAATGGACGGACAGGTTAACTCGCACGACCCTCCTTCGCCCCTTCTCATCCACCATGGTATATTCACGCCATCCCTTCTGGATCCTGCGACCGAGGGTTCCTTCAACTTGGTAGGACACGAATAACAATGCATTCTTGGAATTATCGGCAAGGCGTTCAAGATAGCTCACCGAAGGGCCACCATTCAACATGCCACTCGTGGCAAGGATGACGCAGGAATCACCCATGATGATATCTTCCCTTGCCTCGTAGCTATCGACCTGGTGGAAATTCTCGCACAAGAATGGATTATGCCCCTGGTGAAAGATCTTCTCTCGCAAGTCATCGGACAGGTATTCGGGATGGGTCGTGTGGATGGCGGTGGCTTCAGAGATCATCCCGTCTATGAAAATCGGGATGGATGGAATGCGCTTGCGGGTGATTAACTCCTCCAGCACGATGAGAATTTCTTGGGCACGCCCTACCGCGAGCACGGGAATAAGGATCTTTCCCCCTTTCTTGACGACATCATGGATCAAATCTACAAGTTGCTTTTCGGCTTCATTGCGACTTTGCATGGCATCGTGAGGACCGCCATAAGTGCTTTCAATGATGATGGTTTCCAATCGGGGAAACTTGTAGGAGGCTGGTTCAAGTAATTTTGTTCTCTGGAACTTGAAATCTCCCGTGTAAACCATGTTATACAAGCCATCACCGATATGCAGGTGGGTCATGGCGGAGCCAAGGATGTGCCCACTGTTATGGAAGGTGAGCTTGATATCCGGTGCAATGTCGGTAACCTCGTTATATTCCAATGGGATGGTGTTTATGATTTCCTGTTTGATATCCTTCTTGGAATATATCAGGTCCCTGCCCTCCTTGGCTGCAATATCAACATAATCCAGTTGAAGCATGACTGCCAAGTTCCTAGTTGGTTGGGTCATGAATAGGGGTCCCTTGTATCCCCACTTGTAGAGGTAAGGGACAAATCCACAATGGTCCAAGTGCGCGTGGGTCACGAGCACTGCATCGAGCTTCTCGATATCAAACTCTGCCAAGTCCAACCTGGGAAATTCATGTATCTTTGAACCCAAATTAACACCGCAATCGATCATGACAGTGGATTCCTTCGTTTGCAATAGCATGCACGTTCGTCCGACTTCCCTGAATCCTCCCAATGAGCACAAACGTACCTCGGAATTCTTGAAGAGGACGGGACGGTGAATGCGATGACCAATGAGCTTCAAGTATTTCTTCTGGGTCTCCTTCTCTTTTTTAAGAAGCGCCCGAACCGAATCAACCGTTTTCGATTCTATGGGTGGTGTTCTAACAACATTTGGTCGCCAGAGGGTATTTTCTCTTATAGCTCTCAAGGTTACGCCATTTTTCCCTATAACTAAACCTGGCTTTCGTGCGGCGATGATCACCTCGCCCATGTTCGCGTCGAAAGTGATTTTTGAAATTTCTGCATCGCTTGGTACAGCATGCTTGATAAATTCCATCGCATCATCTGCAATAGCCCGGATCGTTGGATCCGCACGAATTACTATACGTTTTCGCAACTCCTTGGCAAGTTTCTTGAGTGCATCACCATTTTGGGTGATCACTCTTCTATCCTTCGAGTAAATGGCAATTTCTGGTCCTTCAAATTCAATTGACTCGAAGGAGGGAATGTATTTTTTTATCACGGACTTGTAGTAATTTAAGACATCAATCGATGACATATCTTTTCAACGGCACGTGTTTTTCATTCTTGCTAATACGGATAATAGAACCTTCAATCATTATCCATGGTTTTCATAATCGTGAAATATCTTCCCCCAAAAGAGGACCAATCATTTCAACGAGCGGGTTTAATCTTTATAATTCAAAATCAAGGTAAAATCAAGTTAATTTCAATATACCTTTTTCTAATCTAGCAATTGGATACACCCTTTAAATACCTTATGCCACGGGAGTAGAGTGCTTTCGCTCGAAACCATCCCTCGTGATGATCACGAGGTCTATCCCGTTGCCACTTGCGATATCTCTGGAGATTGCTGCATTTACCGCCCTTTTTACCAGATCGATTCCTGCCTTTATGTCCAAGTCCCCAGAATAGCCATCCTCGAGCACCCCGTAAGCAAATACAGAGCCAGAGCCCGTGCTGGAGAATTTTTCCTCTAGAATCGAGCCATAACCACCAATATCGAACAGATGGGGGCCTTTTTCGTCTATCCCACCAAGCAGGTGATGTACCTGGTAGATCGCTCGAGGGCCTTGCCTCTTGGCACTATAAAGCTTGTTGGATAGGGTCTTGGAAAGTGCCCGGATGGACATTTTTCTCCCGTTCCGCAGGCTATACAATCGAGATTGCGTGGACAAGTAATCCATCAAGTATTGCGCATCTGCAACCCCACCCGCGATCGTGGCTGCAGCATGATCATCAATCTTGTGAATTTTCTTTGCAGTTTTACTGGCAACAAACGCGCCCATCGTGGCACGCTTGTCTGCTCCCAAGATTACAGCGTCCTTGGTGATAATACCCACCGTTGTGGTTCCGGTTTTTACCTTTTCCTGTTGATTGACAATCATGTCCTTGAAGCCTCAGTGATTGAAGAAATAAATACCTGCAGGATAAAAAATTTTTACTTGATGGTTGGTAAGTCTGACATGGTCACTCGAAAATCACGTGCAAGATGATCATGAGTTTCTTCCGTCGAACTACAGTCGAGGATCTGGCATCGAATTCCGAGGTAAGAGACAAGCTCGCTCATTACCTTCAAATATTACTCGGAAACAGCCAGCCAAATTACAATATCATCAAGAAAATCCAATTAACAGAGGAGTTCCATGGATCACAATCACACAATTTGCGAGAAGCATGGGATTCTCACGAAAAACTTCACGAGCAATTCATGTCCTTGCAAGATTCCTTGAAATCAAAGCCTGTCGAACAGGAAGACCGACAGACATGCCTGGACTTGAAGGTGTTACTTGCGAGGTCTTTACTTGAGGAATGTGGAATGTGCGATTTTCAATGTGGTGCAAATAGGACCAATGGGGAAAAGGGGCGTTGCTTGGTGGGAATTGAATCACGAGTCTCATCATGGTTC
>WJJB01000115.1 GCA_014729935.1 Candidatus Bathyarchaeota archaeon
GTACTTGCCGGGGGACTGGGGGGAGGGGGGGATTTCTGAAGCAACTCGCAACGCGCTTCCATTTCCTTGAGCTCAATTTTCAAGGATTTATTCTCATTCCGTAATTCTTCAAGCTCGCTTCTTGCATCGGACACTTCCTCTTTTAGCTCGTTGAGCTGGTCTTCGTCAACTTGCTTTTGCAATCGCTTGATCCTGGTTTTCAATACACGTATTTGCGCGACGAGCGTGGGGTCCTCACCTTCCTCCAAGAACTGGGAGAGATCGAAATCCTTCTGCTGGCGGAGCTTGTTCAATTCATTTCGAATCTTCTTGTGTTTTTCCTCGAGTTTCTTTACTATTTTTCTGCTTTTCTCCAGCTCCTTGATTTTTTCTTGGAATTCGTCATTCTCTTCTTCTAATTTCTTGGCTTTTAATTTCAGGACTTTGTAATCTTCACTGGAAAATGCATCTTGGTCCCCTGCTAATTTAGAATCCTTTGGACTCAAAATTGCATCTTTTGCCATGCGAGTGAGTTCCTTTATTTTTCCTTCAAGCTCTTGGATCTTTTCATCCTTTTCCTTGATAATATTATCCCGTTCCTTGATATCTACCTGCAACTCGGATATGATGCTCTTGGTTTTCGTGCTTTTCCCATCGATAGACTTCTTGAAGGATGAAAGGAAGTCTTCCTTTTCACCGGACATTCTTTTCCACCATCTTAAATCCTATTCAAGAATATGCTCTTAAACCTTAAAACATTATCAGCCGTGATCCTTGCAAACCTTCAGGAATCTTCCTTGTTGAGAATCATGAACGCGATCCATGAATTAGTCATTTTTGGACACATGGCATTAGATTCAGTTGTTCATGTTGAAGAAAGGGGTGCAATTACAGAAAAGCAGAGTGTTGGAGGGGCAGTAACTTTTGCTTCCATTGCTATTAAAACAATGCACGATTGGATGAAGGTTTCCATTGGTTCCAAGATAGGACGTGATTTCAATCTAGGCTTGCTTTCACCATTCACGCAAAATGATATCGATATGGACGCGCTGGTCATTGATGATACTGCACCTTCCACCAAGTTTGAATTGTTATATCGAGGTGAAACAAGGGATTTGAAATGCTTGTCGCGGTGCTCCATGTTGAAATTGGATGAGTTTCCAGATACTATTACCAATACAAAACGTGTGCATCTTGGTCCCCTTTGTGGGGAGATAGATGCTAGTTTCCTTGATGATCTAGCTTCCAGGCTCAATCCTGACACCATAATTGGGATGGACCTCCAAGGATTCTTGAGAAAAACCAGCAAGTCCGGGAGTATCACCTTCAGGCCAAGAGATGAAGGGATTCAGATATTGAAGCAGCTGCATGAGCTTTTTCATGGCAACCTTATTTGCAAGGGAGATGATGTGGAAATGCAAGCCATCACCGGTAAAACTGGCATGAAAGATTCGATCAATTATCTTATTGATAAATTCCCCGAAACGGTATTTCTCATCACTGCTGGAAGGCATGGGGGGATCATGGGATTGAAAACCAAATTAAAACCGATGGTGATGCGGTTTCCTGCTTTTCAGCCAAGGCAAATTAAGGACGAGACGGGCGCAGGTGATGTATTCCTCTCTTCCTTCCTCACTCACTTGCAACCAGGTAACATGGCGGCTTCCAAGTACAAGGATACCGTCATGTTCGCTAGTGCGGCAGCCTCCTTTATCGTCGAGCAAAAAGGTTACCAAGGGGCAGTTTCTGCATCAAAGGTGCGTGAAAGAATGGCAAAAAGAAATTTCCTGCAGGAACCGAGGGATTGGATTAATTATGCACGTTAATACACATTTTGCAACTTCGGTTGTAATCGCCATCCTACTAGAGATCATCACTCCAGTGACATTATCGTGGTGGGAGCTCATGCTCGCTATCTTGGCAGGTTGTGCACCAGATGCCGATTACATCATCACCTCCAGGGCGAAAAACGGGAACCATCGCTGGCTGGCAACCCATAGCATCTTTCCTGGTTTGATCCTCACCACCATCGCCGGTATATTCCTTGTATTTGAAAAAAACGTGCCTACATTCTGGTGGATGCTGTTAATAACCGGCGTGAATGCGATGGTGCATGTTCTCTTGGATTCACTGGATTGGGGCGCGAATCTATTCTTGCGAGACCAATTGGAAGGTTTGAAGTTACTCATGGAGGGAAAAACAGACGATCAAGTGACCCAAGAGATGGATAGAAGCCCCTCGAAAAACGGGTACTTTTTCATGAAATATTACTCAAGTAAATTCTTCCAAGCATATGAAATAGCCATTTTCTCCTTGATGACAAGCATCTTGATATTCCGATGGTCTAGATTGGGTATTATCTTGGGAGGAGGTATCTTCGCGTTGTATTTCATCATGCTCTCTTATCACTTGCGACAAGTAATGGTGGCAAGACAATTAGCAGATCAATCATGATATCCTGTACTGATTGCTGGCTTCATCAAAAGTGCTCACGTGACGATCTTGTTTTTGAATGGTAAGTTCACGCCACCCACATCGACCACTCCATCCATGGTTTACCCAACTTGTAGCCTTTGATAAATTTCTCCGGATAGATGTTGTATACCTGGTTCGGGGCATTAAAAAATCTCAGTCATCGCCTCACCATCAATTAGCTGGCTCACTTTTAGCTGCAGGTCCATGATTAGCATCTTGTTCAAGGAAACGCCTCGCTCCCTTTAAAATACAAGCATGACACTGAAGGATTGTTGAGATTTCTTTCTAAAACGGATAAACGTTATTTATTTTAACGGTGAGTTGTATCCTGTACTTGCACAAAGTGGTTATTGTTCCACTTGTAGATCCACGGCTTCCACCTTCACTTGCATTTCCAGCATTCATCCGGTCGATTTCATGAATAAACTTGGCTTGCTCGCAGGAATTATATCCGTGCCCTTTCTCGCTGTTCTCCATCTACCCATGGGGAATTCTTTGCTCCCATTGCATTTCTTCGAGGATGGCGTGATTAATATTGGAATTTACGGCAGGGAATTACCTGGTTTAGGTGATGAGCTCGTTAAGGTCTGGTGGTTCTTGGATGGGGAATTGAAGGTAATTCTAACTGGCATCATCATGTGGGTTTTCCCCCTCATCGCTGTCATATTATGCTTCGTGGGAGTTGCAAAACCACCTGATGTTGGGAACAAGATATACTCAGGTGCATTCTTTCTCTCGTTCATTGGTATTTTGCTTCTTGTGATTGATGCCTTGTTTCTCGGGCAAGTAATCGTCTCCAAGACATACACTTTCGCGGAGTTCTTTTCTGGGATTTCTGTTGGTTTTTGGATCTACTCGTTCAACTTGGGCATCATGGTTTTGGCAGCAAGAACCTACGAGGAGGTATAACAC
>WJJB01000116.1 GCA_014729935.1 Candidatus Bathyarchaeota archaeon
CCCACGTGATTACCTATCCAAAAGATGGACCTGTGGAATGGGCAAGGGGAAAGCCATACATCATGGGCTTGACAGCCGAGTTCTTGGCCAAGAAACATGACCTGACCAGGGAGGAACAAGACGAGGTTGCTCTCCGGAGCCATAATCGCGCTGAGGAGGCAACCAAAGATGGCAGGTTCAAGGACGAAATTGTCCCCGTGGAAGTTCCACAACGCAAGCGAGATCCCATCACCTTCGACAAGGACGAGCATTTCAGGAAGGGGCAAACCATGGAACAACTCCAACGCTTGAAACCAGCCTTCATCCCGAATGGCACGGTTACCGCTGGAAATTCATCCGGGATAAATGACGGGGCAGCAGCACTGGTCATCATGAGCAAGGAAAAAGCAAGTGAGCTTGGGTTGGATCCATTGGCAACACTCACGGGAATTGGCATGGGGGGATGCGCACCTCAATACATGGGTGAGAGCCCGGTGCCCGCCGTGAAAGATCTCCTGGCGCGAACTGGAAGGAACCTTGACCAGTACGAGCTGATCGAAGTCAACGAGGCGTTTGCATCTCAATACCTTGCATGCGAGAAACAACTCGGCTTGAACAGGGAGATCGTGAATGTTAACGGTTCGGGTATTGGCTTGGGCCATCCTGTTGGATGCACGGGCGCGAGGATCATCGTTACGCTGCTTCACGAGATGATGAAGCGCGGGAACAAGCTTGGATTAGCAACGCTGTGTGGTGGCGGGGGCGTGAGCATCGCAACCGAATTCACCATGGCGTAATTTGATATTTTAAATGACGATAGTTGCAAGGAAACGAAGATGATTTCGTTTCATTTTTTTTTCAATATTGCCAACATGATCCCGCTACTAGAAATGGCTGTTTTTCTTTCTCGAAAAGAGAGAAACGTAGAAATTAAAAGGTCAATAAATCAATAGTCTATAGTAGGTGCAATATAGCGATGAAAGCTACAGGAAAGCGCATTTGGCAAGTTCTCACTGATCCTTGGGAATACTCGTGGAGGGCGAGACATGGGTCCAGCTTTGGTATTCTGGTTCTTGCAGGAACGTTTCTTTCCATGTACATGTATTTTTTTGGTTATCAGGAGCCATTTTTCAACTTGAATGATAGGGAATTATTCAACGCTGTTATCAACACGATATTGCAGGCCATGCTTGGCATGATAGTCTTCTTATTGTGGTACCTTGTTGACTTGGGATTAGCCCGGGTATTTTTCAAGAAATATCCCGATTGGCGGAGATCCACCAAGAATCTCATTTCTGACGGGATGATCCCACTGATCATGTGCGTCATGGCTTGGACCTACCTGCGAATCGTGTTTAAGGGCTCCTACTTGCGGTGGGGCCTAACTTGGTTACCTTTTGTAACGATTGGTACCACTTTCACGTGGCATTACGTTATCATCTACATTATCGGGTCGCAAATTGTGAAGGGTGAACAAAGCTGCGAGGTTAGGCGCTGGAACTACTTTTTCATTGCGTGGATTGCCGTCGTTGTGGCAGGCACCATATGCTTCTTCCTGGGTGCCCCATATGCCTTCGGAGGAACACCATTCACATTTTTTGAGCAGGTCTTCTGATTGCTGTGGTGATCATGCATGAATAGAAAACAAAGCATCCAAGATATTCGTCGGAACGGTGGATCCGGGATAATTCGCTGGATTCCCATCGTCTTCATTATTCTTGCATTAACGGTATCGTTCGTGCCCTTCATGAGCAACCCGCGCCTTAATTCATCTCCCTTCGGAGCACCTCAGCTGTCAGACCCATACGTGAGAAGCACCACCGACGATCGGCTTGTATTCACGTATTATTTCTACTGGTATGATTGGAACACCTCCTTCCACTTCAGCTCCGTGGAATGCGCGGACTGGAACGCCTACCATCCCGTTAATCCGGAAGAAGTCTCCTATCTTAATGCTGATTGGCACTATCGTGAGCTAAAGGATATGATCATGGCGGGGGTCGATGTTGTCCTTCCCGTCTACGACGGAAATCCAATGTTGCGCGGCCATCCCTCCGAGGAGTGGGCGTGGCAAGGACTCCCGCCTCTCATCGAGGCATTGGATCAGCTCGAGACGGAGGATTATAACAGTGAGAATGGCAGGAACGCCACCAATCCCATTCCCAAGGTTGGGATGTTCTTGGATACTTCCTATCTTGAACATGGTTTTTCTGAGGAGGAGCTAGACTCGGCAGATCCCATGAATAACCAGACTCTTTGGGATTATTTTTACGATGGTATTGCTGATTTCTTCTCCTATTTTGATCCAAAGTATCTCCAGCAGGTGGAACACGCCGATGACTCCAGCCAACCTACGGCGTACATCGTGTGGTTGTGGTTCCAAAATAAGATGAGCAGGTTCTCCCAGCACACGCTTGATTATGTAGAGGCACGTTTCTTGGATGAATTTAACCATTCCTTGATATTCGTGGGTACAGGTGATAGAACGTGGCGGACATCATGGATGGGCAATGCTCCCGAAATCGACGGGGCCTACCAGTGGATGCCTTACGAGAAAGGCTATGGAATACGTGAATACTCGCCCATCCGTATCGGAACCGCCATTGCTGGTGTGAATTTCGGAAACGAAACCAATGGTTCCGTGTGTGTTGACGGGAGGAAGCCCCGCTATGCTCCACATGATCCCGGGAAGTACCGGGCAAGCCTACAGGCCCTCTTGGAAAAAGATTGCAATTGGATTGCACTCGATACATGGAATGAATTCCACGAGGGCACTCAGATGTGCAGGACCATCGAGCATGGTGATACTTTCATCAAAATAGCAGGCGAATGGAGCGAACGGTTCCACACGGAACCACCCGCTTCTCCGATCAAACTTTTTTTTATGGAACAGCCAGCAATCTTCATCATCATCGGGGGTCTTGGCGTTCTCGGTTGGGCCGCATGGTCTTGGTGGCCGAAAAAACGCGATAAACTCCATTCTTGAGTGAAACACGTCGTTTTGGATATGGCGGTTCATTTCTTAGCGATTAGCTTTTCGCACGTATTGTGAGCTTCCCAACCATGTAAGCTTGGACCGTGGAATGGATCCATATCATATCACCAATTGCCCACTCCCAGAACGGAAATCCCAGGAACTTTCCCCAGAAACTCGATAGAGTCCAAGCCGCCATACTCGACAACTCCCAAGCCATTCAGCCAGTGGATTATGGTCCTGCCGGCTCAAGGTGCTTATGGAATTATCGAGAATGCTGTATGAACTTGGAAAGTAAATGAATGCTAGAAGTAACATTAGCCATTGAACTACAACGCCCTAAACTAAAGGACGTGGCTTACTGGCGGAAAACGGGTAAAATCCGGCTATGATCACGAAGTAGGCATGGATTTCCTTGCTACTTGCATTTCACTTGGCTAATATTGTCTACCACCCTGCTCACCAACATGAATCCATCTAGTCAGATATTTTCAATCCCTGCCGGTACAGGAGTGCAGCCAAGGTTTGCAAGACACACCCAAGAACGGTATCCCAATCCATAGGTATTTTCAAACCGGTGATAGCTTCGAGCGAGATCTCTTGTATCTCCAAGGTATACAAGAATCCCAAGTAAAATAGGAATGAAGCGAAGATGATAGAGATCGATCTCTTACGCAAGTCTCCCGTGGAAGCGACGGCTATCTTGATGTTTACAGCGAGATTTAATATCAACCCGTAGGCAAATCCAAGTATAGAGCTGGTGACCATGATAAATGAGTAGTAACTCCAAGTTATTGCTGGAATGAAAATTAGCAGGAGCCCGCCCGAGATGATGAACAAGATCTTGGTTCCCGGCGTCCGCTTCCACCCGATGGTCTCCTCAACTGGATAAATTTGAGCACCTATCAAGATCAAGATGCCTGCCAATCCCAAAATATAGAGCGGTAGTATCAGGTTTTCCAAGAACAGGATCTTTTCAGTATTCCCCGGGATCTCTGATCCGGGAAATGATTCCCTGATCCAATTTACGAGGGATGGCTCGATGATATCCAGGACCGAGTAAATCGAGAGTCCAATTTGAAATCCAAACAAGGCGAGAAAGAAAACTCCATACCCGATGAAAAACTTGTTCACGAATCCGCTTTGTTTTGACTTGATGTAATTACTCCTGAAGAAATAAAACATGTAGAAATAGACGCCAATTAAGGCAATTCTTGCGAGAGCTGCAATCAGTTCCTCCATGGTGGATACCTGCCTTTACGGTTATGTGGTAATGGTCGATATTTTATCCTTGGTCTTGTTTACTTAAAGATGAATTGCTGTTTTCATCAAATCAATGTTAACCTCACGACATCGCAATTGAGCTTGCTGAATTCTCGTTTCAAGGTTTCCAGCATTTGATCATCCGAGAATGTGCCAATGATGGCACCACCAGACCCGGGAAATTTTGCTGTTGCACCGATTGACCTCGCCAGCTTGATCATCTCGAGATTTTCAACAGCTATTGAATAGATGCTTGCTCTCAAGTCGAAATTCTTATCGATGCATGCCTTGAATCCTTCTTGGTCATCTTTCAAGAGGGCATCATACCCTTTCTGGGCATTAGCTGCAATTTCTTGCATCACGCGTCTTACCTTTTCATCGCCATTCAACCATTGTTTTCGAACATCATTATGGGCGGTTGCCTTGTGTGTGAGGTTAATCTTGTATGCCAGGTACATTGGCGGGAATGCATTTGGATCCATGGTTCCATATTTACCGTAACCGTGCTCTTTCATGTAATCTTCGTCAAAATCCATGAATATGGGCTCGTCATACACCTGAACGACGCGATCCTGCAAACCTGCCGAGATGCCGAGCTCCTTGGTCTCGGACCACAGGACGTAGTTTGCCATCACGGGTTTTTCGATGGTAATCCCGTAAAAATTTGCCAAGGCCTTGATGGTGGAGGTGATAATTGCGGAACTGCCAGCAAGCCCCACCTGCCTGGGAATGTTTGAGGTGTACCTGATCGTGAATTGCTTGTCTTCCAAATTGATGCCGTTCAATTTCACGTAGTCATGAAATTGCTTGATAGCAGCCTTGATCAACCTGAATCCACCGTAATACCCGTTGATCTTGAGATCCGCGATCAAGTCATCCAGGCTATTGAAGGCAACATGATCGCTGGGACCAGGGAGGATCTCTATCCGATTACATTCAAATAAAATAATTTGCGCGTGAAAATTTCTCGCGGGAACTGCAATGGTTTTACCAAAGAATCCATCGCTTGGATTACCAAGAATCCCGCATCTAGCGGATGTATTGATTCGTATCATCACTCTTGTTTCTCCCATGTTGCTCATTTTCCCATTGGTTGGGTGCAATATCGATTCAATCTCTCAAGTGATCACTTGCCATCCCTTGATCTTTGCAAGGATCTTGAATGCCTCCATGTAATTTCCATGGACCATGGAAACGTGGTGCGCGATGCCGTTTGAGATGATCTTATCAAGCACGTTCTTGGTTCCCTCGCCGGGGAAAATAACTTTCAGGTACGTTCCCTTCAATTTCTTCTCCATTGGAATGCCTTCTCCTTCTTGGAGAAAGATCCGGTATGACTGCCGACCATAATCGATGCGGCAAATGGAAACATGTCCTGGTTTCAAGACGAATCCTGCCGTCACGCCTTTTCCCGCAGCGAAATAGGTATCAAGGGAACGCTTGCACTTTCCATCCCAGGTATTGCAGGGAGCGACACCACAATGCCACAATAACGCGAAATCCTCATCGAAGTTAACTTGGGAAAAATCCGCCAAGAAAGGTGTTTTTGCTCCAATGGCCGCGTGGGCGATCATGGTTGCTGCAGCAAGAATATCGCCTTCACAAGCCAAGATCATGCCCTTCGATTGGAGTATCGACATGGCACCACACGGGGCGATACCATGCATGCTTGCGAACTCTGGCCAGCATCGGATTGCCAAGGCGGATAAATCTTTTGATTCCATCACCACCTTGATGCCATGGCATAATTTAGCAACATTCTCCACCTGTTCATCGGAAAGCTCGCTCGTATCGAAAAAATGGGTTAGTTCTCCCTTCCAATAAGATAATTGTTCTGATGGGATGTCGTGATGAAATAAATCAGTTAGTTCCACGTGTTCGACCATGATTCCCGTTTCCTTGTAGAGATCTAGTTCGTCCACGTCGATGTTGAAAAATCCAGATGCATGGTAACCGGCTAAGCCAATCTTTGCACTCTCAAGTGCTCTATTGATGCGAATGGCATCGATCCATGTCTCATCGACGGAATCCCCGATGGTGTAGTGGATACCATCCACACCTGCCTTGTATAGGTTTGATGCATCCAAGTTCAAGCCACAAACCGAGTTCAGCCTGATCTTCCCTCCATCATATGGTAATTCCTCCAGTGCCCACAAGAGAATGGGTTTCCTCAAGGCCGCGTTGATGGTTAATGCCAAGTGCCCAAGATGAAACGTCCCTGAAATCAAGATCACCCCATCCAAGCTCGCGCCTGAAAATATCTTGGCGGCACTTATTGCATCCTCTAAATCAATTACCAGATCATCGATGAATGTGAAATCAACTGCGTCAATGCATGCCAAATCCTTCTGGATATTACCATACAGTGAACTAGCGGCCCTGTAATCAAACGTTTTCCTAGCCAGACATGCGACTCCAATGGACACTTGTTGCTTGCTAATTGCTCATCACCAGCCATCAACTCAATTGGGGATGTACCCGTGCATCACCGGGGAAAAGGGAAATATTACATTTTTACTTTTTCACGTTTCAATTTTTCATGTTCTTATAGGCGTGGAAACCACCAACTTTAGCCGGTGGTGGGTGACTCATGAAAATAACAACAAGAGGATCCACATGAGAAAGAAGCTAATCAAGTTCGTGAGATTAATGAGCGTGCCTCCCAGTTTTTCATCGTAACCATACGTTATCATGTACACCACATTCGCCATGCCAATGGGTAGAATGAATGCAATGAGTAAAATGGTCCTGGGTAGTAAATCCCACGGGAGAAATGCGTGCATGAGAATCCCCGTCATGATACCGATCCCGTATCGCAAGGCAAGCACCTTCAGGATCCTCTTCCACCGTGTCGAATCAAGCGAGATGTTCAAAAAGATACCAAGCGTCAGGTATACAATGAGATGGTTCGCGCGGGATATGGTTTCCAATACTGAGGCAGTGAACCCGGTGAACTGGAAATCGCTAGCGTTGAGCACGATGGATATTATATAGCAATAGATTGCAGGAGCGGAAAACACTTTCTTGAAAATGGACTTGGCATCCATCTTGATACCTTCTCTTGGCGAATGCCGAATCGATAGCACGTAATTTAGCACGAAAATGACGAAGACATTCCCGAAATCAAACATTGCAGTGTATCCCATTCCTTCATCCCCGTAAATCCCTCGCATCAGCGGAAATGCGAAATTACCAATATTAAAACCCAAGCATGATACCGTCATTAATCCCCTTGATGATTCATCTTCCCTTGAAAAAGAAAACCACGCCACGAGATACATCACTGCTGAGTAGCCCAACGAAAATAATGGCATGGCCAACATCATGACATCCAGCTCCAAGGAGTCCAAACTTGTTAGTATGGTTGCGGGGAGCGTGATATAGAAAATGATTGCTGCAAGCACCTTCCCATCTGCTTCGGTTACCACTCGTGAGCGCTTGAGTGCATACCCGAGCAAGAGAATGATCAAGGATAGAGCAAATTGGGAGTTTACATCGATCATCGTGGCTATCGAGACCCTTTGCTTCCCTCTTGCTGGACAAGCTTCAAGGTGGCTGAAAAATCTTCCCGCTGCAAGCCTTTCTCCATTCCTTTCTTGTAAATGTCCTTTACATGGTGAGCGCAAGGAAGGAATAAACCGAGATTGCCCGCGAACCGGATCACAAGTTGCATGTCCTTGTTCATGTGCTCGAACGGGAATTTTGGCGAGAAATCCCTGGCTTTCAAGGAGGTGGATTTGACATCCAAGTAGAAATTTTGCCCCCCTCCATAAGAAATGGCTTTGATGACGTCATCAAAATGCAACCCTGCAGCTTGAGCTAGCACGAGCATCTCGTTCACGCCATTCTGTATCTCGCCAACTAGCATATTGTGGCAAAGTTTCATGGCTAACCCGCTTCCATTGGGACCCATGTGGATGATGTTTTTTCCCATGCAATCAAGGATTGGTTTTACTTTATCGAAGATATCCCTATCTCCACCAACCAATATGCCCAAGTCTCCAGCTATTGCTGCTGCCTTGCTTTTGACGACAGGCGCGTCGATCATGTGGCATTCCTGATTCTCTACATCCACTGCCAGTTTCTTGGAAATGTCGGGGGAGATCGTGCTCATGTCTATGATGATGGTATCCTTTTGCATCACCGGTAGTAGTTTTGAAATGACATCCTCAACATGCTCGTTATTTGGTACCATGATAATCACCCGGTTCGCATGCGTGGCAAGCTCGGTTATATCCTGGGAGGGTTTTCCACCAAGACTCGCCAATTTTTCCACTTTTTCTGGTTCGATGTCATACACCCATGTTTCGTATCCTGCATTGATGATGTTCTCGCACATGGATTCTCCCATGATACCTAGACCGATGAAACCGATAATATCCATTGTATTCACTCCCATTTACCAATTTCAGTTTCGTCCCACGCGTCTTGGAAGATCTTTAATCCCTCGTTGGTAAACGGGTGGAAGAAACTCTTCATGTATACCGGAAGACCTGCCGTTACGATATCGGCACCCATCGTAGCCGCTTCGACGATTTGCCTGCCATCTCTCACCGCCGCCACGATGATTTCCGTGTTAAACATGTAATTGTCATAAATCATGATGATATCATTGATGAATCGTGAAATCCTCACCCCCGATGATTCCTGCCACCCAATAAAGGGACTTACATACGTGCATCCGATCCGCCCACCTTGGAGGGCTTGAGACGCGCTGAATACCAAGGTTAAATTCACCTTAATGCCACTCTCCACCAAATTTTTCGCAGCAAGGAGCCCTTGCTCGGTACAAGGAATCTTGATGCAAAAGTTATCACTCAATGCGGCAATCTTGCTCGCTGCATCTTCCATTTCTTCAGAGGATGATAAGTGAGGGTTTATCTCTACGGAAATAGGAAATGGCATGCCATCAAACTCGTCAACAAATTCCCGGATGATTTCATGGAAGGTTTTCCCTGTTACCTTCACGTGTTTGGGATTGGTCGTCACACCTTCAATCCCAATTGCATCCATGGCAAACTTGATCTCATCTAACTTCGCACTATCCAAGAAAAATTTCATGGAAGATCATAGGAAATGGAGTGTAATTAGCCTTCTCCTCGAGGGATAGGTTCACTTGAGACGTTACTGGTTTCCATGGCGCAGGTTCTCTTTTGCTTCATATCATGCATCATCAGGAAGAATACGCCAATCAATATCGTTAAAACCCCGGCTAACTGCAGTAAACCATTCAACGGCGTGACATCGGACCACTCTCCAAGCACGATAATTCCAACGGGGACTGGCAAGGCAATATTGAACGCGTTGAAAATGTTGTTGATGAGCACGGCACGACCATGCTGGTAGGCTACCTGTTTAGATACAAACGAAACTGTTGAGATGATAAATGCCCAAAATAGCATGAACCACGCCGTTCCATTTATGAATAATGCCGGGGATAATCCATATTCTATCAATGCGGTGAATACCACTTTCATGTACAGGTAACTCAAGACGCTATTGATACCTGAAAATACCGTGATCCATATATCGGCATGTTTCCACGATTTCCACTTGGTGTACAATAGGCAGGAAACAGAAAAACCAAGGAGCGCGAGCTGGAATGCGAGCGCACCTGGTGCCACGAGCATGTTCATGGTGTCATTGAAACCTTCTTGATCTTGCTCCCTGCTCGAAAGACCAACGAAAATGACCCCCACAAGGATCACCATGGATGCAACCACGTCGTTCTTATCAACATCCTCTTTCAAGTACCAGCTGCAGAATATCACCTGAACGATAATCCCAACGCCCATGAATGGTTGTAAGATGGAGAGATCGGCAAATCCAAGAACGGCAAATGTCAAGAGCGTGCCAAGCATGATTGCTAGGTAACCGATGAACCATGGCTTGTTGGTGATAAAATTTTTCACGCTTTGAAGGAAAGGGACGTTATGGACATTTGGTATTTCATCCGCACCTTGTTTCTGGAGAATCGTTCCTAGATTGAGGATCGTAACACCAGTAACTTGAACGATGATGGGAAGCCATACCATGGTTTAGAATTCACGCTTGATCCAATTTAACTTCTTGCCGTGGTTCAAGGTGAAATATCCATCCGCTTTTTCCCGTCCAAGTCACACGCGCTTATTGTCCCATCTCCCAGCTCCCGGAGAATGAATGCCTGCGGAACCGTGCCGAAATATGGCTCGGTGGAAAAGACGTGCAATAGCTTCCCATTAAAAATCGAGGAGAACCCACCCCTGCTGGATTCATGCGCTCGAATCATTCGTAGCGCGTGATTATCTTCCAAAAAATCCTCCACGACTGAGCGGTTGAACGTGTAAATGCCTGGCCCCCTGAAGGATGGCACGAATGGATCTGCTTGCCCTTCCACGGGGTCATTCCACATCAATTCCATCAGGATGCTTGATAATTCTCGCTGCAATTCAGGATCTTCCGCCTGGTGAATTTCATCATGGGGCTTCGGCATTTCCCCAAGTATCTCCAAGGAATCCATTGCTCTAGGAATACCACCATGGAGGCAGATTGATCC
>WJJB01000117.1 GCA_014729935.1 Candidatus Bathyarchaeota archaeon
GGAAGAATCCACTGCCTTTAGTTAGGCAGTGGTAGTTCAATCACACGATCGGGTGAATGGTGCGAATTGCTGGAGAATTTCCAGACATGCCTATCGAGCCTCCCCGCCTGTGAACGTGATGGCTTTTTCTCGCAACAAGAAATTAACGTTGTGACAGGCGATGCACGTGGGATCATCCCGGGAACCATCCTTCATGCCGGAAGGAAATGTGGCACGGATCAAGGTGGAAGTCCAGCAAGTGCAACCCCTCCTTCCCTCTCCCGCTGCATGAAACTTCTCCACGGTAACTTTTAAATCGTTTACAGCACTTTTACAGCCTAATGTCATCCGATGATCTGAAAAAGCGCGTGTTCATGTTTCGCGGGTACACGATGGAAGAGCTACGTAAATTGTCGATGGATAGTTTCATCAAGATTCTCGACGCCCGGAAGCGACGCTCCCTCCTGCGGGGCATCCCAAGACGTCAAAAGAAACTACTTGAAAAGTTGAGGAAGGCAAGGCGTGCCCTCAAGAAGGGAAAGAAGATCGTCGTGCGGACGCATAACAGGGACATGATTGTGCTCCCCGAGTTCGTGGGACTTACCGTTGGGATTCATAATGGCGCCACGTTCATTGACGTGACGTTCACCGGGGAAATGATCGGTCATTACTTCGGCGAATTCGCCCCCACCAACAAGCCAGTGCGTCACGGTGCACCCGGTATCGGGGCAACCAAAAGTAGCCAGTACGTCCCACTCAAGTAATACCACCCAATCATTGAAGAGACTTGGTCAAGATGCCCACATTTGGATACAGTATTGTCGGCTTGGACAAGGACAAGAGTGCCATCGCCAGCAAGAGAGATGCACCCGTGTCACCGAAGAAGACTCGCGAGGTATGCCATGCCATCAAGGGAATGCAACTCCAGCGTGCCAAGGAATATCTCGATCGCGTGTTGAACTTCAAGCAGCCCGTTCCCTTCAAGCGACATAACAAGCACCAAGCACACCGCAAGGGCAAGGGTTTCGGCCCTGGCAGGTTCCCGATCAAGTCCGTATCGAAAGTGCTGGAATTACTCAATGAGGTGGAGAATAATGCGGAGTACAAGGGCTTGGACATCGATAAATGCCGCATCGTGCATATTGCCGTGAACAAGGGACGCAGGTACAAGAAATACATCCCACGTGCCTTTGGAAGGTCCTCCCCCTACTACGAAACCAGGTCCCACATTGAAGTCGCCATCGTGGAAGAGTGAAGTTCCCGCAATCCTTCAAGTTCCCACCTTTCTTGCTAATTTTTCACCTGGTTGGAATGTCTCGGTGGATTCCGCCAGCAGCATATAGCTTTATTTTCCCTGCATCGAAGGTCAAGGTCATGAATCTTCATGCAAGCACCGCGCAGGTCGTCATCAATCCACCAATCGGAACGGCAATGGGAGGGTACATGCCCCGGGCGAGTCATTCCCTCGGCATTCACGACGATCTTCATGCAAAGGCGGTGGTCTTCTCCGACGGAACCCGCCATGCTGTCATCGTGATCATGGACTTGGTCGTCGTGCCATTTGACGTGGTGGATGAGGCTCGAAAACTCATCTCCACCCTGACACCGATACCGGCTGAGGCCATCATGATCGGTGCCATCCATACCCATTCGGGACCCGGGCCTGCCCTTCTTGGCGTGTCCCACGCGCAAGGCTTTGAAACCGGTTTCGAGCATTACATGAAATTGCTCCCGTACCATGTTGCTGGCTTGGTTTACTCGTGCTACCGGCATCTCGAGCCGTGCTCTGCGAGTGCAAGCAAGAAGGAAGGCGTTCGCATCGGGCATCATCGAAGGACGTGGGATGAAGGAAGCAAATTCGTGGATGATGAACTCGTGGTCATTAATTTAGAGTTTGAATCTGAACGCTCTGCTTGCCTGTACAACGTGGGAACCCATGCGGTTAAGATGAATCCCGATAACTTTTACATCTCCGCGGATTTTCCCGGGTTCACGGCGAGCACCCTTGAACGGGTGCTAGGTGGCAATTGCACGCCAATTTTCTTCCAAGCACCTTGCGGGAACATCAACCCGTGGAACCAGCCGTTTACCAATCCAAGGAGCACCTTCGAGGAATGCGAGGTACTGGGAAGGATGCTTGCAGGGGACGTGCTATCCGCGATGGGAAGGTTGGCATCCATCGACCAAGGCATCCCGGTCCGGGCTGGCGAGAGGATCGTGGAAATACCCGTGGATGATCCCGCATTGGATACCAGCGATCCCGACGATATCGTGCGTGCAAAAGTGCAAGCTATTGCATTGGGAGACCAAGTGGTTTTCACCGGTGTTCCCGGTGAGCCTTTCTCGAAGTTCGGTCATCAAATTCGGCAACGGGTTCAAGCACCATATTGCATCGTTCAAGAACTACTATCCCATGACTTGGTGGGAGAGGACAGGATCAGCTACATCCCCACCAGGGAAGCAATTCACGCGCGGGATGAGAACCATCCCCTTGGTGGATACGAGGTAAACGCGGGAGTTCCCAATCCCAACACCGGGGATATCATCGTGAATGCGGTGATCGAGCTTGCAAATCAATTGATCGACGCTAATCGTGCATAGGCACCAAGCTTAAACCCATCCCTGCATGAACCTGCACGATGATCTACAACATCATCTTGACCCACGATTGCAACAAGAACTGCACCTACTGCCTGAACCAGGAGTCGGAGGTTCCCTTCCCCCGGCAGGTCGCGTATTCCCTTGACGATCTCAAGCGATTTACCGCCATGGACGATCACCCGGTCTTGGCATTTTATGGCGGGGAACCGCTCCTGGCAATGGACCTCATGGAACGCATGATGGACGAGGTTCCCGCCGAGAAATACATCATCCAGACCAATGGGCATTTCTTGAACCGGTTGGAGGACGAGTATCTCTTCCAATTCGATTGCATGCTCGTGTCGATCGATGGAAGGAAGGAGATCACCGATTTCTACCGGGGTGAAGGTACCCATGATCGGGTTATCGGGAATGTGGAGAACTTGCGAAAGAGGGGGTTCAAGGCTGAAATCACCGCCCGGATGTGCGCCTCCCAGCGCACCGACATTCACGAGGATGTTTCATACCTCCTGGGATTGCGAGACGGGAGGGATGCGCCGCTCTTTTCGGGGGTGCACTGGCAGAATGACATGCAATTCGGAGCGCGTGAAGACTGGGACGATCTAGATGGCTGGTTGCGGGAGTCGTATTATCCAGGCATCGAATTCTTGGTTGAAGATTGGATTTCCGACATGGAACTTCAGGGAGATGTCCGGCTCGTGTACCCGTTCACCGGGATCATGGGTACCCTCCTCACGGGAACACCAGCGAAGCTCCGCTGCGGGTGCGGCCATTTCAACCACAACATATGCACCGACGGTCGCATCACGGCATGCCCGGTGAGCTCTGATTTCTATCCACGCTTTCTCATCGGGGATATCCGATCCACCCATCCACGGGAACTCGTGAACGCGCTCGAATGTGGTGAGCCATGCACGTCCTGCACGATCCGCGATATCTGCGGGGGAAGATGCTTGTACGCCAACCTGCTCAAGCCATGGGGGGAGGCTGGGTTTTCAAACACTTGCGAAACCGTGCAGCACCTGGTGAATACCCTGAAAAGGCAACAACCCCGGGTCCGTTCCCTGCTGGAAACTGGCAGGATCTCGATGGCCCAATTCGAGTATTTCAAGTACAACGGCGCTGAAATAATCCCGTAAGTGGTCAATACCCAACATGCCAATTATCATGGTAATTCACGATTGCAGGTGGCTTCTTATTCCCGCACCTCGAACCAAGATGGTTAGTTTTTCACGCCAGCGCCACGAGGGAATTTTTAATACCCGTGGCAAGCTATGTATACCCATGTCATTCACTTACAAGACGATAGATGACGTCGATCTTGATGGCAAGCGCGTGCTGTTGCGCGTTGACATGAATTCCCCGGTGGATCTTGAAAAGCACGAGTTGCGGGACGATCAGCGCATCCGTGCCATAGTGCCGACCGTGAAGGCACTTGCAAGCTCGAAATTGGTCGTGATCGCCCACCAGAGCCGACCTGGAAAGAAAGATTTCACGAGCTTGGAGATGCATGCCGATCGATTGGATTCCTACGTGGATCAAGACGTGAAGTTCGTCGAGGATATCTACGGCGAAAAGGCCATTGCCGCGATCGAGAACTTATCAAGGGGCGAGGTGCTGGTGCTCGATAATGTCCGGAAGTTTGACAAGGAGAACGAGTCCATGTCCCCGGAGGAAGCCGCTGGTACCGAGATGGTGAAAACACTCGCGCCGATGTTCGATTATTTTGTAAACGATGCGTTCGGTGCCGCCCACAGGGCGCAACCATCCATCATTGGCTGGCCGACCCTTCTTGCAGGACCCCTGGTGGAGAAGGAACTGAAGACCCTTAAAAAATTGATGGATAACCCCGAAAAACCCATGGTGATGCTCGTGGGTGGTGCCAAGGCGAAAAGCAAGTATAAGGCAAGCAAGTACAACATCGAGAACGACAAGGTGGACAAGGTACTCGTGGCAGGGTTAACCGCCGTGTTGCTTGCCGAAGCCAGCGGGCAATCATTGGGTGATGCGAACAGGAAACTTGTTGAAAAGGAACTTGATAGCGTTGGCGATGATGCAAAGGCATTCATGGCATCAAACGCTGGAAAGGTACTCCTCCCGTTGGATTACGCCTACGAGAAAGATGGAAAGCGCATGGAAGCCACGGCTGGAGAAATCGGATCTCTTGGACAAAGCCAAGGGGATATTGGTGCCAAGACCATCGAACTCTTCAAGAAGGAAATCATGGCTGCCAAGACCATCGTGGCAAACGGCCCACCGGGTATATTCGAGAAGAAAATCTTCCAGAAGGGAACACACGAACTGATAACCGCCATGGCAATCTCCAGCGGGTTTACCGTGATCGGCGGGGGCGAGATGGGCACTGCAGCCGAGGAAGCTGGAAAAGCAAGCAAGATCTCCTTCATTTCCACGGGTGGAGGAGCCATGCTGCAATTTCTCTCTGGAAAGGAGTTGCCGTTGCTCGTCGCCCTAGAGGCGGGAGCAAAGAAGCTGTGAAACCCCGTGCCTGAACACGCGCCGACCAATCCCAATCACCATCAATATTTCTTTTCCCTGCCATTTTCTTTGCATGCTGCTTTTTCCCTCCATTTCCAAGGGGAGGGTTCACGGGGTTTCCATGCGCTCCCTTTCACGTTTTTCAACCTGGAGCGCTTCCCACGTTTCTCGCTTCACGGCGTTGAGTTCCAACCGCTCCCGCTCGGCTGCCTCATGGTGGATGGGGAAGCGGTTTTTCAAGGGCGAGCGCTCGTGCGCCCACTTGCTTATCTTGAAAATTACGCTCACGTATTTCTTGGATGGACCGCTTATCCGCGTGGCATCCTCGAAGATGTTCAAGCCATGATCATCCCAGCCACCGAAAAAACTATAAAGCAAGAATATCACGAGGGGAGCTCCAAACAGCATGAGAACCAGGTACCCGGCGGCACCGATGTAGGCAGCAAGGTCCCCGAACCCACGAATGATGTTGAATAACCAAAGTAGCCCACCATTGATGGCGATCATGGCGGCAAACACGATGGACATGGCTCCCAGCATCTGCCACCACGGGATGCGCAATTTCTGGTTCACCGGCTTGAGGATGCGCCGGTTCAGGGTGACCAGCCCAAACAGGTTCTTGGCGATCATGCCCGGGAAATCGCAAAAGGAATACACGATGAAGAAGATGGGAATGGCGATCGCGTTCCCGCCCAGGAAATTCAGTTTCACGCTGGGAGGCAGCAAGCTAGGGACCAGCTTCGGGTTCAAGAGCACGAAATGCGCGATGAATCGAGTCACCTGCTCCA
>WJJB01000118.1 GCA_014729935.1 Candidatus Bathyarchaeota archaeon
CGTTAATGTTAACTGATAACACTTATATAATGGGAGCGCTAACAATAACACAGGATTATTGTTATCAAAATTTGATAACACTGATTCAGGCGCTAACTCGCCAACAGGGGGTGTTTTCAACGAACACGCCCTGATCCGACAAAAAAATCCCCCCTTAAATATGGTTCGATGGGCGGCTTCGCACTGATGCGTGAAGGGCATGGCAATACATGAAATGGTACATCAAGCAGCAAGACGCGACTTCCTTGCTGGGGTCGATAGAGTATTGAGCGAACGCGAGATCGATCCATTCTTGAGCGACAGGTGCTTGGAACTGGCACTCCGCTATAGCTTCGCGCACGTTGGATCTAGTTTGGACGAAAAGATCCCACAAGTTACGGGCGCAATCATCGAGATCGCCAAAAATGAACTTCATAGAATTGCATCCTGCTCCATGCATCATCATCCAAGGGACCAAGTGAGTTCGAGTTACTGGGTGGAAAGGATCTCCAGCGCGCTAGAAATCCAAGGATGGCTTGATGATTCACTACACAAGTGGTACCTCGACAAGGCTCACCCCTTGGCAGATATCATCTTGCATACATGCAGGAAACACGTCATGTCGTCGCTCGTGGGAGACACATTACATGGTTCCCGGACGACACGAACTGATCTTGAAGAAGCAATCATTCCGGTTTTGCTTGAAAAATTGCCGTTTCTTGCACGATTCAGGAAGCATTTGCCCCGCGCGCTCGAAATCATGATCGAGGCAGACATCCTCGGCATGCCCTTATCCAAGTTGTCGGATATATCAGGATTCGGTGGAAATCAAGAAAATACTAACACGAATGCGATGAGCATAATGGGATCCGATGCAATAACCTCGCATAGCGGGCCGCATAATCCTGCTACCCATGGCCTCAAACCCGGGCAGGTTTCCGGTGAATCTTCCATCCTATCCAACACGGATGTGGCCGAGTAAGTGACCGACAATCATCAACGCACAGGAACATGACTTGAGAACTATAATGACAAGGACAGTTTCGGAGAACACCGAATCAACTGAACTCATGAATATCAACAAACAAGCAGGGAAAAAGGTGAAGAACAACACATGAAAATGATAACGTTATTCCTACCGTTGAAGTATCTCGAATTGCTCGATGGCCTCGTGGCGTCGGGCATGTATCCGAATCGTTCAGAAGCATTACGAATGGCCACGTGGAAATTCCTTCAAGACAATGTCTCGTTGCTCAAGGTCGCATTCAATCCTGATGGCGAAAAATCAACTGGAAAGGATGAAAAGCAAGAAAACACGGGAAACGGCGCTACTGCTGAGGAAACCGCTGATGCGATCTTGCAGCACATGCAGGATATCAAAGTGGATGAAAAGATGAGCAAACTCATGGAGATAACACCGGAAGCGTGAGCCCTGATGCATTCCCATACTTCCAAGCCCCCGGATGAAATATCCATTGCCAATAAAGCTCGCATAAAGATTGATCCATCCCACAGGCTCCATCGCGCCGCTAGTATCCTTCGTGGCGAAATTGAACAAGAACGGGCTGAAATCAAGTACCTGGCAAAACTTGGCTCAAATTCCAAGGATTGCTTGGAATCCATGAGCATGTCCACGTTCCGACTGAAGATCCTTTCGGGCGAGCTGCAACGGCTCATGAAGTCCTACCAGTTAGAGTTATAATCCGGGTATTTTTCCCGTTTCTCCCTATTATTCATGAATTCATCCCATTTTCATTTACCCGTTTCCGCCAGAAAGCCACGTTTTTAGTTTAGGGGTGATCTAGCGGTGCT
This sequence comes from Candidatus Bathyarchaeota archaeon, assembly GCA_014729935.1. Taxonomy (GTDB): domain Archaea; phylum Asgardarchaeota; class Lokiarchaeia; order Sigyniarchaeales; family Sigyniarchaeaceae; genus WJJB01. Next base: position 1,792 of record WJJB01000118.1, read on the forward strand.
AATTCAAACTCCTGATATGTCAAGTCCATGTTAGAATGTGGAAGAGGGCGTCATTAGACGCGCCAGGCCATGGTGTAGATATGCACGCCAGGATCTTCTTGGAAATCCGCTGGAATTTCATCAATCTCCCACGCTTCTGGCACCCGTTCAAGCATGGTGAACGGGTCCTCTTCCCTCCGGTAACCCGTGAGCTTGAGATACAGGTAAAATTCCCTGTGTTTTCCGTAGGAGGATCGGCGCAAGGTTTCGATGACAGGTTCCAGGTGCTTGGATGTGATGAATAATTCCTCCAGACCCGGAAGGTGCAGTTCCAGGACCTGCCCTTGCTCGTTCCCACTACCACCCGAAGCATCTGCAGTGATGCTTGCGCATCCCCTGTACCCCGCACGTTCAAGCACGCCAAGGTCAAACGCAAGCTTTCGAGCGTGCCCATTCTCGATTTGGATGAAAAACTTGTTTTCAATCTCCACGATGAAGGGTGCTGGTCCTCGATCCAAGTTCCAATCGTACAGGCTGAAAATGTAGTTGAAACTCATGAACCCCTCGTTTCCTTCAAAATCCTGTATGATGGAGTCCATCTCTTCCAAGCATGCACGCTCCCGTGGTTCAACCAGGGTTGATAGATCTGGAAACTTGATGATGCTCCCCCCAATCTTATCATCATCTCCTTCTGGCGGGGGCTTGATATCATCAGTGGTGATATCTTCCACATTCATCTCCACCACCTCCTTGAAATCTCCGAAATCGATCTCGCCTTCCAAGTATCGTACCAGCGTTCCAATGATGTTCTTGGAAGCACCTTTGAGACGTTGATGCACTATCGATTTCAAGCCACCGAGCTCGTAATCCGCTCCCTTGAAATCGTTCTCGGGAAGCAAATCCCGCTCGGTTTTTTCCAAGTAAGCCATGAACTCATCAAGAGTTGCCAAGGCGCTTCCCAAGTTCCCATCGAGCATGTAAGCAATGATGGAAAATGCCCATGGGAGTACAATCTCCTCCGGGGTTTCTGCTTTCTTTAGTGCCAGTTCCGCTTGCTCCAAGGCTTCACCATGCTCCCCGACCATGATTGCCATTTCCGCGATGCTTGCCTGGTAACCAACATTTGCCGGCTCGAGATCCAAGGCAATCTCGAAGCAGAGCTTCGCCCGCCCGTATTCCCCGAGGTAAAAGAGCGAGACTCCCTTCCCATTCCACGCGAGATCGTTTTCCTCGTCCACGTCCAAGATCTCATTGTATATTTCTATTGATTCATCGTACAATCCAAGTGCTTGCAAGCTCTCCGCGATGCCAAATCTTGCAAGCTCCCCGGGAGCTCCCGCATCGATCGCTTGCTTGTACAATTCGATCGCCCTGCTATATAACCCCGCACTGAATGCCTTATCCGCCTTCTCCAGTATCTTGGTTGTATTATCCTCCATGGTCGTATCCCTCGTGGGAATTACACGGGTGTTTCATCATGATGGCATAGCGTGATTTTGGATTTACTTCCGTGAAATATCATGGGATGAATGGCATGGCTTCATTGAAAGTGCCACGGCATGCAGATTTTCAGCCGGTGGGTTCTTGTCGTTTCCATTCACAACTTTGCCACCACTTCAACCACGAATCGTGTTCATGTGACCCTCGCGGTCTTGTTGGTGCTGGCGCGCTCGCATGCACCCCATCCCGGGCGATTTCCGCCGGCAAGGTCGCGGGATGCATGCAATCACGTACGCACGGTGGCTTATATATCAAGATGGACCAATGAATGCCTGAAGCTGGTTGATCCATTCAACCATTCGGTACACCGGCTACTTTCTCGGGTTGATGCCATGCTTTTTCTTTTACGAGAGGATAGCTATACCATGGTTGATCCATTGAAGGATGGTAAGTCCGTGCCAAGGACTGCATGGCAATGGGGATTCTCGTGCGAGTTCTTGAAAGTGCAAGACATTCTCGACCTGGGAGTACCGGAGCTCATGGCGGAATATGATTTCGGCCTGTTTTTGAAGATGTACGAGGAGGATTTCGATGATACCTACGAGACATTATGCCATCGCTTGAAGGAACTCGGCATTCACGATCATTTCTACCCGTGGCCATGCCTGGCAGTCGAAAAAGGCTACTATCCCAACATCAATACCGTGGAGGCATTTACCGCGCTTATGAAACGTATCATGCACTGGTATACCGCACGTGGCGTCCCGCTTCCCGATTACTTCCTGGTGGACCTTGAACCTGATATCGATCCAGCCCGGTTCGAGGAGGCTGAGCGCCTCAGGGCAGAGAATCGCCTGCTATTCCGTGATGATGATGGAAATATTACGGTTCCGGAGGTTGATGGCAAGGATGTCCTTGCAAAGGGCCGTGAAGATAAGCCAAGGAATGGTCAAGCTACAAGAGAGAATAAGGAGGGCACGGATTGGATGAAACTTGCTGGAAAACTCATTGATTCCATTGATGAGATGGACGATGCAAGATTCATGGAGGCTTCCCGCAAGTTCCAAGATCTCGTTGACATGATGCATGAGCGGGGCACGAAAGCTTTGTGCGTTGCCCTGCCCCTCACCTTCGACGACCTCAAGGACGGCAAGCACCTGCTCCAGGATTTCTTCACCACACCGATCCACACGGTTGAATGGGACATGATCAACTACATGATCTTCACCACGCCAACAAGGAACCTGTTCGATCACGATGATTACGTGCACCTGTGTTATTCCTATTGCAAGAGCTGGCACGAGATGCACGGGGATAGGGCGTCGGTGTGCTTTGGCATCACGGGATTCGGCAGGAAGCTCGCGCAAATCGATCCGGGCTTATACTTGGAGGAATTCAATGCAGCGCTCGCTACGGGAGTCACGAAACTCGGCATCTTTGCCTTGGAAAACATCCTCATGCTGGGGGAAGCTAAATGCAGGAAGTTCCTCGAGACGGTGAATGCCGCCGATGGTTCCTTCACACCGGACCCCGAAAAACTTGAATTCGCCAGGCTCGTGCGTGATTTCTGGGAGGGTGTGGATGCATTCATCGCCCCGTTGCTCATCCGGATCGTGAAAAGCGGCAGGGCCATGGAGATTATCCAGAAGCTAGCCAAGGGCCTATTCTGACAATAACTTGCTTGCAAGTTAAATGAATTTCTTTTCCGCAGGCGTGACGATGGAGGCAGTATGGATTCGATGCCACGGTTATAGCAATACTACATGGAATGTATTTCATTCATCTCTCTTTCATTCAGAAATTTCGTCCAGTTATTCCATTCAAATGTATTTTCGCTTAAATATCAGGTACCGCGTACCTTGGTTAGCACCTATTTGCCGGAGTGAAAGACAACATGGAACAAGAATCATCAGGTTCTCCAAGGAATCCATTGTTACCTCGAAACCGGGAAAACCCCCCGAAATTCAAGCGAAACGCTTCCATGATGAGAACAAGAGCTGCCATCATGATCTTGAAGCGGGAGATCATACGGGAGAAAAAGGAATTGGAACGGCTGGAATGCCTGCAAGCAACAAAGGAAACCGTGGAATCAATGGAATTATCGGCATTCCGCGTGGGTGTCCTCAGTCATGAGCTGGAACGGCTGGAAGATCTATTGACTTCATGATCGACCTGGCAGTCTAACATTCCAATACATGGAAATCATCCTCATTTTGAATGCACATGCTTTACATGGAATATGGTTTTCTATAGAGAACACGTCGATAATCAATATAAGTATTCCAAAGAATCCTCAAGCAGGATTCTTGTTTGTTAGAATCCTGCTATTAACCTATTGATACTATCGACAAAAGTCAAGAGGTAAAAGATATGGAAGGAAAACAACTACAAATCGCAGCAGTCGTTATCGCCATCGGTACGTTCTTTGCTGGTCTCGGTACCGGCTTTGCTGCTTTTGGAAACCAAGATGGCTCCACAAAAACTGTTCTAGCATTGAGGGGATCTACTACTGTAGAGCCCATCGCAAGCTTGTGGGCCACCGAGTACATGGAAAGGTACCCGAACATGGATATCCAAGTAACGGGCACTGGCTCTGGCAATGGCATCGAAACTGGCAAGTTGAACTTGACCGATATCGGCATGTCATCTAAGGACCCAGAACCTTACATCAACCGTGCAAATGTCACGGAGATGTACACCCGGATTTATCCATGCGCGTTTGATGGAATTGCAATGATAGTTCAAGGTGGATCCTCATACGCACCAGCCGATCTCTCCCTTGATGATCTTGCCAACATATACAATGGTACATATACCGATTGGGGTAACGTCAGCGGAGGACAAGGTGGCGTACCCATAGTTCCTTATGGCAGGACGAGCGATTCTGGAACGTACGAGACATTCTGGAAGAAGGTCCTGACTGGTGAAGCAGAATACAATGATACCGCTGTCCAAGCTCGTACTGGTAACGAGGCCGTGCAAAGTGCAGTTGCAAGCACGTCAGGTTCAATTGGATATGTAGGTCTCTCATTTGCAGCACCAGCAAGCGTTGATGCGGTTACTATTGAGGGTATTGAAGCAAACAAGACTTCTGTACAAGACGGCACCTATCCAATTGCAAGGAAGCTTTTCTTGCTCACCGGTGGAAAACCAACTGGGAAGGTGCAGGATTTCTTGTTATTTGCAATAAGCCCTGATGCACAAGCCATCATTGAAGACGCTGGGTTTGTCCCTCTCTCTGATGTTTTGGCAAACGAGAGTTATTACATGATTTGGCGGGAATCATTCACTGGCCCGTGATTGGTTCCAGAAATCAATTTTAGTTCTCCTTTTTTTCATTCAACAAGCCAAATAGGGTAGCACGTTCATGAAACATTTATAGTCGGTAATTTTAGCCATCAGATCAATGATCCTTCCATTTTGAATAACCCCGTTTATTTATATACCCCAAGAATACCATATAGTTATTAAGGAGGCAAGATCGACTAATACATGGAGAAGAAGAACCCCGCGCTCACTATATGGTGTGAATCTCATGCAATCATTGAAGGAAAAATTTGAAGATTTCAAGAAAATGGATGCCATGGGGAAAAAGAAAGTATCCCTTGAAATAGGCTTACAAGGATTCCTTCTAGTGATGGCGATCGTTGCAGTGATTGCCATCTTTTTCATCATCGGGTATCTCTTTTATGAAGGAAGCGATATCTTCCTTTCAAAGCCTGATTTTAACATGCTCGATTTTCTTTCAGGTAGGAAATGGGATCCTCATACGGACCAATATGGAGCATATCCCTTGATATTGGGAACCCTGATGGTTGCGGGGATAGCACTCCTGATAGCGGTTCCCCTTGGTTTGGGTACAGCCATATTCATCGCCGTTCTAGCTCCTCCAAAAGTTCATAGTTTCCTGAAGGCAACGGTAGAATTGCTTGCTGGAATTCCCTCGGTGGTTTTTGGATTCTTCGGTCGGGCACTTATTACTGAGAAAATCAAGCAGTTTGCAGATATTCCATCTAGTTACTCTGTTCTTGCAAGTGGGATTGTCATAGGTTTCATGGCGTTGCCAACCATTGTCAGCGTTTCCGAGGATGCTATCAGCACGGTACCACGTGCGCAGTGGGAAGGATCGCTAGCCATGGGTGCAACTAAATGGCAAACGATTAGGAATGTAATCTTGCCGAATGCCGCTTCCGGGATCTCAGCATCCATCGTGTTAGGCCTTGGTAGGGCTATTGGCGAGACAATGGCCGTGGTTCTCATCATTGGACAGAATCCTGGCATTCCAACCCAACTTACGGATATTTACCAGCCATTCGCACCCATCACGGCAATCATCGCCATCGAAATGGCAGAGGCGGCTGGAAACCATCGATCCGCGCTTTTTGGACTTGGCGTAATCCTGTTCTTGATCGTTCTCATCATCAATATTTCGGCAAATAAAGTGATGGAGCGACTTAGGAAGAAATCAAGGGGAGAGATAGGGAAGGCAACTGAAAGGCAAAAGGAAATCAACAGGGAGAGAATCCTCCTATTTTCGACGATGTTTTTCATTTCAGCCATGGGTGTTAGCCTTCCCCTTCCATTCTTTGCCACGGGGATGATATATGGTGCATATGCGACGATAGTGATATTTCTATACATTAAATTCCGGAAGATACAAGAAAGGAAGGAAAAAATCAACATCGCAGTAATTGGTATATCTTGTGCTCTTGTAGGTTGGATTACCGTTCCCCTATTTGGATATATCCTATCGATAGTCGTTATAGGCGGCGGTATTACAATATATGCACTCATGCGGCTTGTACCACTATTGAAGGATAGAATAAAGGGGAATTTCTCCGAGATCACTTTTAAAAAAATTCTAGTCGCATTTTCCAAGATCTTCATCATCTTCCTGTTCCTAATGGGATTCCAGAAGCTATTTTTTGGACTAATGGATCCGGGTACTCCACCTCCAGGCCTTGATTTTAACATGAAAGAGGTGTGGAAAAATGAGAGAATCATTGGCGGAAACCTGCTATTCATGGTAATATTTTCTGCAATAGGCGTTCTCCTGTTTGTTCTCATCGTCAAGGGTATTGAATCGGAAAAAAATACACAGAGGACCAAGCGGTTCATAAAACGGTTCAATAAAGCCATCATGGTTGTATTACTCCTTGCTTTTGCATACAGGGTCTTGATAGTCGTGAATATTTTAGTTCCAAGAAAACCGTTCGGAAATGGTTTTCTAGAGCCACCCTTCCTACCGATTTACTGGGCAATCGTGGTTCTAATTGTCGTGTTCATGATAGCAAGTGCAAAAACCATCTCAGCAAACGTCAAGCAAACGATCGCCTACGTTATTATATCGTCTGCCATTACCATGACTTTTCTATTCATAATATGGATTGTGTCTTACATTATCAAGAATGGTGCACCAGTCATCACGTGGGATTTCCTAACCAAACCACTACGCATATTACCCGTCGAGGGGGTTCCCACTGCCCAAGGAGGGATTCGCCATGCGATCGTAGGTAGCTTGTATTTAATGGTGGGTTCCATAGCAATAGCAGTACCAATTGGTATCCTCGCAGCTGTATATCTAAACGAATACTCGAAAGATAGCTGGTTAAAATCATTGATTCGAGCGGGTGTTGATAATCTCAACGGTACTCCATCGATTGTCTTCGGTTTATTTGGATGGACTTTTTTCGTGAGGCAACTTGGATTCGGTGAATCCATGCTCTCCATGATGATGACATTGGCGTTAATGATTCTTCCAACCATCATCAAGACAACAGAGGAAGCACTCAAGGCAATCCCGCATGCCATTAGAGAGGGTAGTTATGGCATGGGGGCAACCAAGTGGCAAACAATAGGAAGGGTAACACTTCCGTCGGCGATACCTGGTGTTATCACGGGGGTAATCCTTGGAATGGGACGGTCCATAGGGGAGACAGCACCAATCATGTTTACTGGCGCAACTAGAACCATGAATTCAAGGCCGAGGCTTGGAGGAAGAACCATGGCTCTCACCTATTCATTATATGGCTTTGCAAACATGGGTTCTGGTGGTACTGCCTTTGCTGCAGGTACTGCATTGGTGCTATTGATCATGATAATCGGTTTTTACACGGCAGCAAATATTATCAGGCACTTCTTCAACAAGAAGCTTAGATGGCAATTATGAATATGATGAAAAGGAGAAACGAAATGATAGAATCTGGAGGGAAAAAGACAACAAGCACATTTCCAGAAGGAAATTCAAGGGAGGATCACCCCATCCCCGGAAAGGATAAGGAGGCATCGTCCAAGAAAGGAAGCAGGGATAACGTAATCATAAAAGTAAAGGATTTGAATCTCTGGTTCGGCACGCATCACGTTTTGCACGATATTAACTTGGACATATTGGAAAGGAAAGTGACTGCCATTATCGGACCGAGCGGCTGTGGCAAGAGCACATTGCTGCGCACGTTGGATCTGATGAACAAACTCGTTGATACCTGCGAGATGAAAGGAGAAGTAATATACCAAGGACGGAATATCTTGGAGCGTCCAGGGAATATTTACGATATTAGAAAGCGGGTTGGCATGGTTTTCCAGAAACCAAATCCCTTTCCAAAGTCAATCTATCAGAATATCGCCTACGGTGTCCATATCCATAAGATTCATCGGGTTAAGGATGTTGATGAGATAGTAGAACAAACTCTAAAGGATGCTGCGTTGTGGGAAGAGGTTAAAGATCGCCTTCAAGAATCTGCATTGGGGCTATCGGGTGGCCAGCAACAACGATTGTGCATCGCCAGGGCGTTAGCGGTGGAACCAGAGATCATCCTCATGGACGAGCCATGCTCCGCTCTGGATCCCATCGCCACATCGAAGATCGAGGACTTGATAAATGAGTTGAAACGACAATACACGGTTATCATCGTCACCCACAACATGCAGCAGGCAGCAAGGGTATCGGATTACACTGCATTCATGTATCTTGGAAAGTTGATAGAATACGGGGAAACTCACCAGATCTTCGAGCGACCCAAGCAGGAGCTCACCGAGAACTACATCACCGGTCGATTCGGGTAAAACCTTGAATACTATTTACAATGTGAATACGGGGAACGAATATGCCTGAAAAATTTCAACAAGAACTAACGAAACTCAAATCGGACGTCATCGCAATGGCCGAACTGGCCACCTGCTTCTTGGAACGATCCATCGAGGCACTCGTTGATCAAAATGTTAGCTTGGCTACCACTATCTTGGCAATGAAAGATGAGATTCTTGAAATGGACCAAGATATAGAGAGGCGTGCGCTTCATCTTCTTACCTTGTACCAACCGATGGCAATAGACATGCGACGCATCGGGACCATCTTAAAGATCATCACCTACATCACGCGCGTCGGCAGGTACGGCAAGGATATAGCTGACGTGGTCGAGGAGTTATCCAAGAAGCCACATGTCAAGAAGATGGTACATATTCCCATCATGCGGGATAAAACACTTTCTATGATCAAGGATGCCATTGAAGCTTTCCGAACCGAGAAACTCACCTTGATACCCGCCGATGGGATGATTGCCAGGGATGACGAGGTGGATGAGATGCGCTACGAGATCTTCAGGGAGTGCTTGACATACATGATGGAGGATCAATCCACGATTACCCGTTGCATGCATTATGTCATGATCGCTCGGTACTTGGAGCGCTGCGCGGACCATGCGTGCAAGATCGCGGAAAAAGTCCATTACATGGTCAAGGGCGCTCACATGGAGATCAAGTAACCACTCTATCTCTTTCTCTCCCTTAAAATTCCTTGTATTCATCTTTTACCTGCCGTTGGAACCACGGGAAGGCTCGCGCCTGGAGTTCGTGCAAGACGGGTCAACGCGACAGCGGTAGTCGATGAAGGAGGAATCCAATGACTTATGCAGTGATAGCTAAATGTGTCTTGAACGAAAACCTCCCACCTCAACTGATTTGGAACCTAGTTACCTTTGCTCTAGTTCACGTGTACCATTGGGAGATGCATGTTTCAAATAGAAGGAAAGAATTCACCCGGGTGTCCAGTAACTGGATACAGGAATACCTTCCCGCCGTCGATTCTGGCTTCCAACAAGGTTCACGAGAAGCGTTAAAAGGTTTTTTTATTTGAGGGTGATTCAGCATTATATTGGGTAACCGTGGGAAAACTTGGTGTATTCCAAATGATACCTGAGTGGAGAAAACGACCAAGAATACTAGATTTTTAATTCAGAAAAAAGAAATGAGGAAATTGGTTAGGAAGGGTCATTTGCGGGAGTGCTGGCTTTTCTTTCTAGTTTATTGAGCTCGCCCATCTTGGTGGAGAGCTTTGCACGCATGTCTGAAAGCTCCGCTTCCTGTTTCCTGATCTCGTCCTTCTTGTTAGCAACGTCGATTCGTTCCTTGAATACTGATTCATTTTTCTCCTCGTATTCCTTCCTTGCTTTTTCCACCCTTTCTTCCAATTCTCCCTTTTTCCTAGCGTCCAGGTATACTTTCTGCTTCTTGGCAAGTTTCTCGATTGCCTTGGCGACCTGCATGCTTTCCTTCGCAAGGTTTTTATTGATCTTGGCAAGCTTTATCTCCTTCTCGGCGATGTTTTCCTGCAATTTCGCAATTTCTTTCTCAACAGAAGCAAGCTCGTGATCATATTCTGCATCAGCCAGCTCATCGTTCAGGATGTTTTCCGGGGTATCAATCATCCCATTTTTTTTCATCTTGATTTTTTTTTCGACGATTTTCTTGGCTTTCC
>WJJB01000119.1 GCA_014729935.1 Candidatus Bathyarchaeota archaeon
ATATAATGGATCCCAGAATACCATGAGACTCCCTGCAAATTCCCCAGAAATCCTGCATTCCAAGAAATGATAATATCCACCCATGAGTCGAACGAGATCGAGGTGTTGTTTCATCAATCCTTTTAATGAATGTCCATCCACCATCCGCGCGTAACGCGAGGTGGTCCAGAAAACTGGAAAATCAACTTCTGCTATCCGCATGTTTCCGTCCTGCTCCATCACGCGACCAAGCTGGAAAATGCTATCGTCACACGCCATCTAATCATCACTAACACCTGAGAGCGATCGAACTATTTAAATGAAAATGAAAGTATCCGTGCAGCATGAAGCTACAAGCGACCATCCCCCGGACTTGGTGATGATCATTCGCACACGAATACAGCTGCCGCAAGGACGCAGGTCCAACCCTCTTTAACCGCGCTTCTTGCGGTACAGCTTTTTATCTCCAAGATATTCTTTTTATCCAAGAACTCCTTTTTTAAATCCGAGAACGGACCTGTTTCATCAAATTCCAAACCCATAGATGTTGCCAGCATGATAGCTGCCATTTCCTGGGCTTCCACGTCCGAATTTTCGGAGGAATTCCCTTGAACATGATGTTCAGCGATATAACCGTGGACATCCATTCCCGGCTTCGCAATTCCTATCGATGCCGCGATTTTCTCACCCCGTGCATTCGACTCGAACTTGCTCATTACGCAATGAACGATCTGCCCCGCCTCCAATTCCGCATTTCCATCATCAACCGGAATTTCAATGCAAGCAGGCGGCAGGATTGACGAGACGCAGACCAAGTTATACCGCTCGATTTTCGCAGCCCTCAGGGCATTTTCAAAAGCCACGAGCCTGAAATTACTTTTACCAATACCTTTTGTAAGGAAAAACTTTCTTGGGACAAGTTTCACCATATGTTTCCCACCAAGAATGAACCATGGAAAGAGATGATTTCGCGAATGAATCGGTGCATAAAAAATAAGGTATGGAAAAGAGGGAGAATTAGCTGGACGGGGCAGGTACAGGTGATGGTTCATCCATGGTACCATGCTCGGCTCTCATGGCTTCTTTCTCCAATAGCTTGTCGGTGGATATTCCTGATTTGATGTACGAGGGGATGTTCGAGAAATGCTCTTCGATGAGTTCTAGCATGTCTGCCTTCAAGAAAACCTCGGTAGGATCTTTCTTGATATCAACAGGAAAGCCATCCTCATTATATAAAAGCGTGTAATATTTATCGAGGAAGGCTTTCGCAAATTTAGCAAGTGAATTCTTCAATTCAACCGAAGCCTTGGAAGCAAGGAGACCGACATTAACTGGGGAATATTGGGTCTCGGTAAGAAACACCCCATTTTGCAACCGGACTTCCTTGATGGTCCCGACGTTCAATTCTTCCAATGTTGCTTTTGCCATGCTCCCGATGGCAGAAAACAAACCCGATAGCAAGATCGTGTTGATTTCATGCTCGGACCAGTTATGCTGGAAGTATGGAGTGCCTCCTTTGCTGGTGATGATAAGACGATAACATGTATAAGGAAGGATATGGGTGATCTTGGGATTCTTTGTAATGACGATGGTCGAAATGAATGTTGAAGACAACAGGAAGATGAAGACAATCATCAGGACATCCAAGAATATGAGAATGGCAGCAGCCAGCATGAGTATCCCCGCAACGAACAGGGCAGTGGTCTGATTCCGCATGGTTTTGGGTGCCTTCAAGAAGGTAACCAATGTCCACAGGAACACTGATGTGCAGAGAATGAGAATGCAACCATTGCTAAGCACGTAATACCAATCTGCCAAGATGGATGGACTCCACTGCCAATAGTTTGGATATGCTGCGTCATTGAAGACAACATCACTTTCCGGGTGCCACATGAAGATGATCAGGCTCAAGAACATGCCGGCAGCGATGGACATCTTCTTCCATCCGATTTCGTCGTTCTGGGTGTAATCCAAGAACACCAACCATAGGACCAGAGCTAGCGGTAAGAACACGGAGTAATTAATCTTGTAAGTGATGGGGTTCCCCGTGAGCACGCTGATGCTCTCCACGATGAAGTAAACAGCCATGAAAAGCCAAGTAAGGGAGAAAAACAACAGGGCTTTCGTGCGTTTCTGGAATACCATGCGCAAAGCGATGATCGTCACGACGATGAATAGTATACCGCCGACCATCGAACCAATTATATCTATCAAGATATCTTCGTCAATTTGAAACATGTGCAATCACGCGTGAACGTTCCTTGACGGAAAATTAGCTCTTTAAATATTTAACATTTTAGAGTCCCTTCACGCCTATTTTCCTGAGGAACTTCAAAAGGTGTAGTTTTTTGAGGATATTCAACTGTCGTGCAAGCCTGTATTGCTTCTTGAAGGTTTTTTTCAAGGTTTCCGTGAAAGAACCCTGCATTGGATGTCCCTCCGGCCCCCCCTCGCATGACTCGACTCCACCAAACGGATCTCCCGTTTCAGTGTAGGCGCGAGCGCGGCATCCACCACAGGTTTCCTTGTGCTTGCAACCACCGCATTTCCCTCCAACGTCCCTATTCCTAAATCGGAGAAGCATCTCGTTGGTTTCCCATATGTCCTTAAGATCTTGCGTGAGGAGGTTACCACAATGGATGCGAAGGAACGAGCAGGGATACACATTGCCAGCATGATCTAGCTGCAAGTATTCCCTTCCCGCGATGCATCCCTCGGTGATCTCTGCCAGCCGGGCTTTATCTTTTATTTTTTCCCAATATTCAGATTCTGGAATGAAGGGCATGGAATCCCAAGTAACGCACGTGCCGTATTTCTCGAGTCGCACCCTGTCGAATTCCCGGAACTGCTTATCTGTTAAAAGGAGGTCGTTCCTTTCCTTGGCACGTCCTTCCGAGAACATGGGATAAATTTCTGCAAAACACGCAGTGTTCTTTTCCTTCGAAAAAGAGATGATATCATCTATCTCGTCAAAGTTATCCTGCGTGACCACCGTTTCAACGGTGACGATCAAGCCCTCCTCCAGTGCCAAGCGAATGGCTTTCTTGGTTCGGGCAAGCACATCCTTCATGGGGGGTCGAAGCCGAGCAACAATGCCTGGATCCAGGGAGTCCAGCGGCAGGGCAATGAAGTGCATTGGCACCTTCTTGAACGCGCGCTTGTATTCCCTTACCTTCTCCCGGGTGAGAAGGGTTCCATTGGTAGCAAGCATGATTTCCTCCAAGCCGATATCGCATAGATCGGGGGCGATCTCCAGGATATCCCTCCATCGAACCAACGGTTCACCACCCGAGAGGCATAGCGTCCGCACTCGCATTTCTTCAAACTGTGGAATAACCCTATCCCGTATCTGGGCAACCGTAAGATCAGGTTGCTGCGACGGTGGCGTCACCCCATACTCTATTTCTTCGAGGGGGAGAACTTGCTTGGATGTATCGTCATTGTAGCAATACACGCACCGCAAGTTGCACTTGTTGGTGAAATCCCATAAAATCGTGTACGGGTAGAAACCAAGTCTTTTTTTCATCACTGATCACATAGATTCGAAGCTGGTGCTAGCTACAACTGTTTCAGGATGGCTTCTCATGTACAACCTTGCAGTTATTTCGTAGGTGATATCAAACGAAATCCATGCCACCGCGTGGAACCAAGCCGTGCTTGCCAAGAAAAATGGCATGAAAATCACGATGAACTTCATGACGAGGCGGAATTCCAATATGAACTTCAACGGACCATCCTTCATGCGATCCACCACCTCGTGGAATAATTCGTCTGCGATGGAACCCACAAGGACAATAATGAAAGTGATACCTAGTTCCAACCAGTCAATCACGAAGCCAGTGATGGTGGAAAGTAACACCACCGAAGCGATGGAATAGCATGCTAATACCAGGAAGATCTGGATGAACCACAACTTGTGATCAATCTTTTTCGAGAGGATCATCCCAAGGACTAATGCCAAGACCGAGCCCGCCGTGAATATATCCGCAGCCATGAGGATGCCGGCGAGAAATCCTGAAGTAAACATCGAGGCATGTGTCACTTTTCTTGATATTTGCCTTCCTTCATCCACCACTTGATCTAGGAATTTCAAGTGGAATCCCTCGTACACCCATACAAGGATGACTATCACGATTCCCATTATTCCCAATTCTTCGATTAGCATTCCGACCACTTAATTCCTTAATTCCCACTTTACTACCGAGGTTTTACATGGATTCACGAGATCCAACAATGATAACTCGTGTTTGAGATTTTTATCTGTTTCTCAAGTGCAATTTCCTTGCAGGAGTGTGATCAGCTAGCCTATTATATCTTCATACTCAAGCTTGGTCTTGCACACGGGACAAGTTTTCCTCATGCGTAACCATGAGAGAAACTCATCGATATGCGCCATGGAGTGGCAATGCGGGCATTCTATATATGGCAACTCGGTGCCAGGTCCCACGCTCAACCGTGTTTCCATCTTACCAATAAGGCTGTCGAACACAGCTTTCTGGCTTTTCTTTTGATGGTTATCCTGTCGAACGGGCTTATCTATATCAATGATTTCATTGCATATGCAACACTTGTGAATCTCAGCACCGCAATTGGAGCAGCTATCGAGCTGCACGTAATCCGTTTCCTTGCCACAGTTCCAGCAATAATAATGCTGTTGAAACGTGCCGATCTTGCGAATGGGAATCTGGTAAGTGCCCATTATATATGCCCGGAATTTTTCCTTCAACCGTGAATGGTAAAACCTATTGAAAGTAATGGTGAAAACGAAGAAGAGAGAAAACAGGAGAAGGACCAAGGCAAATATTAGCACGAACCAGCTCGGTTCCAGATCCGAATCGAGCATGATGACGAAGGTGAGCAAGATATCGATGACTGCAAAGAATTGCAATGAATTCTCCAGCCACGAACCCACGTTTTTAACAACGCGATCATTCTTGTTATAATAATACAAGTTGGTTTCCTTCGTGATAAGTGGGGAAACATACAGGAAAATCATGATGAATGGAAGCGTGATTGCAATGCACAGGAGAGTGATGCCGGCAGCAATGAAAAAATAAGGTTGCAAGCTCTTGATCGTGAGAAAATTCTCGATCACGAGTATCCCGATACCAAGGACAAGCATGCTTCCGAAGATCGAGCGCTTGAGCGACGCCCCGAAACTCGTTTTCTCATTCTTGGAATGAAACTCAAGGAAGTATAAATGATTCTCATAAAAAAGATCATGGAGCTTGAAATTGAATTCCAGGAGACGGATTTTCTTGTCTATGATATACAGGACAACATTGGAAAGACCCACCACGAATAGAAAAAACAAGCCAATGGCGGCAAGCATCACGAACGCCGCCGAAACAGTGAAGGTATCGAATGGCAGGAAATGGATAACTTCCAAGCCCGGCTCGATCTTGAGCTTCCCCTCGATATCCAGGAAAAAGATAATGATGAAAGAAATGCTGATGATGGCGATACTTATCAAGATACCAACGATCATCTCCCGCTTCTTCACGGATACATTGATGAAATTCTTTCCGCCTTGCTTTCTCAAGATTTGCTTGCGCTTCTTGATATCCCATATCTCGAAGTAACCGCAGGAGATGCAATTGTAAATGAAGACATTGTTATCATCCAGTTGCTCCACTTTTGAAATTTGATACATCGAAACGGGATTTTTCTTCTTTTTCTTGATCCCCTTAAGCAGGCTCTTGCCAATCACTGAATTCAATGCGACTTTCTCGACACTCGTGGATTTACACACTGGACAGGTTAATTCTGGCACTTCGATGATCTCCAATAGACGCCGTTGCTAGGATTCACTTGTATTATTATGTAAAACCAGCACTATAATTCTTAACTGGATCGCGCGAGCAGTGGAATCGAAAATGAATGA
Organism: Candidatus Bathyarchaeota archaeon; assembly: GCA_014729935.1. Classification (GTDB taxonomy): domain Archaea; phylum Asgardarchaeota; class Lokiarchaeia; order Sigyniarchaeales; family Sigyniarchaeaceae; genus WJJB01. The sequence continues at coordinate 5,864 of WJJB01000119.1, forward strand.
ATGATATTCAAGATTACCATTGTCCACAACTGCATGTTTCCCCAACCAAGGATTCGAAATCGTTTTTATAAACCCGTATTTCTCGGATTGCAGGTAGCGCCTGTATATCCGCCAATACTTCATGTTTGCAAGTAACCAGAAGAATTTCGACACGGGTTTTCCAAGCAAGGGTCTTGCGAACCTGCATAATTCCTTGTTATCCATTTGTTTCATGCGAACGAACGCCCTCTTGTATTTGCTCGCGTTGAACGAGGATTTTTTCCACGCCGTGTCGAAAGCCTGCATCTTGCCTTTCACGATGTATTTTGCCAGCATCTTCCCGCCAACCCTCGCAGGGCGAATCCCGCCCTTAGTGAGATAGTTGGTTTGAGCGGCTGCATCACCTATCAATGCAACATTCCCCTTCACGTAAGTCGGTAGACCACCGTATGCAATCATGCGTGATTGCATCCTGATTGGCTTCCCCTCGAAATTATCCGTGCCGTGTGGGTACCCAATCTTCTATCGATTCCCACTCGGAAACAGGTAGCGGTAATGACCTTTGTACCTTTGGTCATTCCACAGGTAGATTGTTCTTGGATCCCCCAAATCCCCTTCCACGAGATATTGAATGACCGGTATCTTAATCACCTTCTCGAATCCACAAGCCTCCCGAACGTGGGAATTCACCCCGTCTGCACCGATAAGCATGGAGGACTTTAATTCATCTCCCGAAGCAAGATGGCAGGTTTGGATGCCATTTTCTATGGAAATATCCTTGACGTCACCCTGCAAATGGATTCCCCCCCTGTCCTTGTACTTGTCAAGTAATCCTGCAAGGAAATTGGCACGGTTCAGTTTGAGTCGGGTAGGTCCGGCCATTACTGGTCTTTCCCCCCTAAGAACCACGCGTGAC
>WJJB01000120.1 GCA_014729935.1 Candidatus Bathyarchaeota archaeon
ATTCTCGCGCGAATATATCAAGCATTAGGAATGTTTGAATCATTCTCAAATATCCAGTTATCCATCCGTTATCGTTTGCCCTCATCGCCTTCTAGCGACAAAAGGTCATGGTTGATTAGTTACAACCTATCGAAAATTTACTTGTTTTCCGCCAGAAAGCCACGTCCTTTAGTTAAGGGAGTGATTGTTCAATCCTTGTGAATAAGCTTCTTTCGTTCCTTCACGCAACACGCGTATTCGTTATTTCGAGCGAAAAAAGTACGCGAACCCCTCACCACGTGATGTCCTTGGCACATCAGGTAATCGCCATGAAGTTATATTTTCTAAGGTGCTTATTCAGCACATGGCAATCCTGAGTAGGATGGCACGATTGCTGAAACAGCATTTCTTCCTGGATCGGATTCCCTCGCATGCATCGGTTCTTGAGATAGGTTGCGGGGAGGGATGGGTGCGGTCCTACTTGAAGCAAAGGGGAGTACTGGATTACACTGGTATTGATATCGAACCTCCAGCAAGTATTGTTGGTGATATCCGGGATTGGGAGTCATTGGGCATTGAACGAGCATCGAAGGACGTCGTCATCGCTTTCGAGGTCATCGAGCACGTTGATTGCATCCAAGCCTGCGTGGCAATACTTAAATCAAGGGGTTATCTGATGGCAACCTCTCCCGTGCCGCGATGCGATACTGTTCTTTCATGGATGGAAAGGGTAGGTATCAACCAGCAACGAACCAGTGCCCACGTGAACTTACTATCGCTGCAGGAGTTATCTCAATTCAAGCCAGTTCACTTTAAAAAACCTGCCGGCATCGTGCAATGGGCTATCCTGCGAAAACGAGCTTGAGCGCGTTGGAATGGCAAGAAAATCATTTTCATAAATCATGATGGTTGTTAAGCCCTCCTGTTTTGCAGAACCGGAGGTGTGACTTTCATTGCATCCGGCTCAGGCCCCGCGGGACCAAGAAATGAAAGAAATCACGTGTCATGTTGGTGCACCCATCACCTGCGAGTGACGGCTCATTTACATTAGATTTCACGACAAAGCTTGCCTCCGTCGCACAAAAAAGAAAGATAGAAAGAGTAATGCTTTATCAGTTACTACACGCTTGATTCATCAGGTTCAGGGACATTGCTTACTTCATTCTCTTGGCCAGAACCTGGGGTTTCCTTGGAGGTTGAAGATTCTTCCTTCGTGGTATCTCTCTTCCCCTTTTTCACCTTGCTTGAACCATCTTTCTGGGAAGTTTTCTTGGGAAAGACCTTCATGATTCCTTTCTTATCCAAGAAGAATAACACTCCCAGTGTTCCCCCTGCAACGATGGGAATCACGATGGCTGCAATTACCCCCGGCCTACGGCCTGTTTCGATATTCACCGTCACCATTTGCGTGGAAGACATGGTGCTATTTGCAAAACCATCGGTTGCCACGATGGCATAATAGTAATCCCCATTCATCTCGAGGACCTCGCTGTAGGTCGTTCCAGGAACCGATGCTACCGGTTGTAATCCTGCCGTTGAGGTGAAGTTGCTAGTGCTCCTGAAAACATAATAGGTGGTTGCATTGGTTACCGCATCCCATTGAAGAGATACGTTACCATTTTGTGATACCTCGGGCGTGATCTCGTGAAGATGTGGGACATTCAAGGGGATTCCAATCGTGATGCTTGCATAATTCGAGAGCGAGCTATTATCGATGCTGGTTCCCGCCATGATAGCATAGAAATAGACGCCATTTGAAAAGACCGTGTCATTGTATTCAGTGACCAAGCTGGTGGTCGTGGCAATGGGATTGAGACCCGAAATATCGGTGACGGGATTTGTGTCCCTGTAGACGTAATAAATGGTGGCAAATTGCTTGGTGGACCAATTCAAGAGGACTGAACCATCATGACTCAAGGGATAAGGAACCGGCTGGGAGAGTACTGGGCCATCGTGGTAGTAAGTATTGTTATCGATAATGGTGTTGTTACTGTTCCCGGTCACCCTGATTGCAGGCATGTACCCGAGATCCTGGAAGGTATTATTGGTGATCCGGTTACCGTTGGAAGCATCAATGATAATGCCGTACTGATTGCATCCATTCACCAAGTTGAAGGTAATATTATTATAATCGCTTCCAGCATCAATAAGAATACACCCCAAGTTCCCGTCTTGGATTGTATTATTATGAATTACCGATTCACCCGTGTTCAGGCTTAAATGGACATTGTATACCGCTCCTTCCTTGATAGTGTTGTTTTCCACCCAAGTCCCGTTCACGTTTCCTATCGACAAGCCCGTGTCTCCTCCGGTGATGATATTCCTGGAAAGGTAATAATTTGCACCACCCCGAAGCCAGACTCCTGTTAAGCATTGTGAAACGGTATTGCCACTGATATTGGCGTGGCTGCAATATAACTCCATTCCAGCAGCCGAGTTACTAAGATGATTATAGGTGATGTTGGCGTGATCGCACGTTACATCCAAGACCATGCAAGAGGAAGTAGCAGTGATATTATTTCCCATGATGGTACTATTCAGGACCCAGGCCATCTGCAATGCATTCAAAGCTGAATTTATCGTGTTATTTTTCATAGATACATTTACAGCATTATTCAAGACAATGCAACCACCAAACGTGTTGATGATCGTGTTATTGTATAGCACCAACTCGAGAGCATCATTGACAAGAAAGATTTCATAACCGTCATTTGCTTCAATATGGTTCGAGGATATGGTGATATTGAAGAGGATGGCCATGTTGATTCCGTCCAACGAGTTTCCCGTGATATTGTTCTCCAGTATCATCGTTTCGTTGCATTCCCGAATTTCAATACCGATATGATTATTGATCACCTCATTTTGGAAGACCGTGGTATTCACCGAATCATCCTGTAACCGTATCCCCCAGAAATTTTCCAAGATAGTGTTGTTTAGCACCAGATTATTGCGTGATTCATCTACTACAATCCCGCTTTGGCTATTATTGTATATCCTGTTTCCATGACTTACGACGTTCGAGTCACTTCCTTGATGGATGGCAATACCTCTTTGATTGTCGTAAATTGTATTGTTTATCACGGAATTATTGTTGGAATTTTCAGTTATCAAAATACCAACCGAACTAACATGGCCAAATGCCCTAGAATCTCTTATGGTGCAATTATCAACATTCCGCAGGTTGAAACCCGATCCGGAATTATTATTGACAGTGTTGTTCACCAAGATGCAATTAAAGCTTACCCGTATGGTGATACCATTTCCACCGGTAAATTCTACTATGTTATCGTGCAACCTTATTCCAGAGGTATCAGTAACATAAATCCCATCCGAGATACTATTGTACACGTGGTTCCCGGTTAGGTTAGATCCAGGTGAATTCCTTAGATACACACCGTTAAAACCATTCTCCCACATCTCGTTCCCAAAAAGGATGGAAGATGGAGAATCCTGCACGCGAAGCCCGTGGTTATAGTTTTGGTGGATGAAATTGCCAGTTATGGTTGCATTGGGAGATTCATTCACGAAGACACCAGGATTCGAAGGACTGGTGGTGTTCGAGACCTCATTTGCTTCGATGGTCATGTTTTCGAAATTCTCCAGGTAAATTCCATACGAAGAGCAATTAAAAACGGTATTCCCTGTTATTTCATGAAGCCCCATCATTTGCATAGATGAACCATATGAAATACCAATGCTGCAATAGGAAATGGTGTTATTGATCGAATAAATGGCAGGGCATCCTTCCACTGCAATCCCGGTGGTACCCACTTGGATTTCATTCCAACTAATCGTGACGTTGCTCGATAATGCAACAAAAACACCAAATTGACCCCCAGGACTCACGATCGTGTTGTTCTTAATCAAGAAATCTTCGCAATTCCGCAGCAGTATGTGTGCAAGGTTCCAATCAGTGAGCTCGTTATCTTGGACGGTGGTATTGGCATAGGATCCCGTGATATTGAAATTGATGCCTGAATCACCCAAACCAACGCCATCAATTATATTGCTGGAGATGTTGGTGTCGCTCGACTGCCCCGTGATGTTTATTCCTGAATAGCTACAATTCACGATGTGATTTTCATGGATCAAGGTCTTGTTGGAAGTATCCACGATTATTCCATCTTCCTTGATATCCTTGATCGTGTTATTGAAGATCACGGTCTTGTCATTTCCTGGGTATAGCCAAATACCTCCCTCCTCGCAACCCAATATCACGTTATTATCTATCCGCATGTCCACGGATGATGTCATGACAATTCCCCCATGATGGCCAATAACGGTGTTATTGGTAACATTCACGTTCTGGAAACAATTATGGATGAAGATAGCCACACTACCATTTGATGATAGATAATTGCTACCAACAGTTGCGTTAATGTTCCCCAGGAGGTATATGTCCATAAACATGTTATCGATGAACGTGTTGTTAGTAATCGCAGTCTCGTTGCAATCGAGATTATATATTCCATCAGCGCAATTAGATGCAATGTTCCAAGAAATATTATTTAGGGAGCAATTCACGCATTCAATCGCTCTAAAACCAATAAACGAGAGATTATTTTGAAAGATGGTGTTTCCTGATGATTCCTGCATAGAGATCCCATATTGTGAAGAATTTATCTCGTTACAGGATGCATTCGTGAAGTTGGAATTAAGGATGAAGATTGCACTATTAAGGGAACTATTAATGAAATTATGTGCAATATGATTATATTCACCAGAATGCTCCAATTTTATTCCATCACCGCTCAATGAATCAATGATATTATCGAACACCTGGTTATCATCGCAACTCGTGCCTACTTTCACTGCCGCGCTACTGGCGTGGGTTATCGTGTTGTTCATCAAGTAATTCATATCGGAATCGTCTTGCAGGAAGATGCCAACTTTCGTGTCGTTTATCGTGTTATTTTCCAACCGGTGGGACGTGACATTCTCCAAGAAGAAACCATAATTATTCGCCCCCTTGATTTCATTCAGGGTGAAATTACAATCCGCGCATTCATCGACCACGTTGATACTGGAATTCACCGAATCCTCAACGATATTTCCATCAAACAGGTTTTTTCCCCCATCATTCATGTTCATGCCTTGGGTGGCATTGATGATGTGGTTACCTCGAATCACGCTATCATTGAACTGACCATCTAACTGTAGTCCGACTAAGGAAGCATTGCGCAATGTGTTGTTTTCCAAGACATTATTGATGGAATTCAAGGTGAATTGCATGGAAACGGCACCGCCAAAGATGCTATTATTATGTATTTCATTGGAACTACTTTGCCTGAAATTCATGCCAAAGATTCCTGTATTTTCCACGGTATTGTTGATAACGTCGTGTAAACTGACTCCATCAAAGTTAAACTCGGCTTGGAAGTTATCCGAAGCATTGTTGAATAGCACATTGTTTCCAAGACCCGCAACGAAGGAATACCCATATTGCGTATTATTGAAAGCATCATTACCCGTGATGTCATTATTGTTGCAGGAATGCACCCTGATACCTTCCGTGTTGTTGTACAGGATATTCTTATCGACAATATTGTCTATAGAAGCGGAATATAGGCGGATACCATGATCGCAAAATGATATATCATTCTCTTCGATGACATTATTTGATGTGGAGTGAAGATAGACGCCCGCGTTGAACGGGTGATTCCATATCACGTTCGTCGAGATGTTGTTATCTGAAGAATCGGTATCGATATACACGCCAGAATCAATGTTGAAGTGTATCGTGTTATTGAACACGGTCACGTAACGTGAATCCAGCAGGGAGATACCCGCGCCGTTCGGTAACACACCAGCATGTCCGTAAATCGTGTTGTTTGTGATGAGACCATACGTTACATTATCCAATAGGACACCATTACGTCCCTCGTAAAGCGTGCAATTCATGATGGTGAAGTTCGCGGTTGTATCCTGTATTTGAATGCATGCAGAAGCGTTGCCCTGAATCACGTAATCCCTGATAATGTACGGGTTACCCGCAGACCCATTGCCCCCGCTGATATATGGAGCAAACCCGCCATTTCCGACTATGGTGATGATCGGATCGCCGCTAGCGTTCAGCATTCCCTTTTTCCATGTTCCACGGGCGCTATTCTCTTTCCCAGCTAATACCACGAGAGATGCACTCAAAGCAACTAGCGAACATAATGTACAGAGTTTAATTTTTCTAATTCTATTCACTTAAATCATCCTCATTCATCCGTAAACCCCCGAGGAAACCACGTCCTTTATTTAGGGAGGGGTAGTTTACAGTCTTGCTTCTCAAAACCTTTCGGTTAATCCAAGTTTCGACGGGGTACTATATATTTTTACCTAAATTTCTACTAAAATCGATAGCAAAAATTGGGTTCATGCACGAAAAGCGAAACGCTACGCTTCCCGAGAAAATGGGCCAATTTCTCGTTATAATTACTTTCCATTTAGAAAAATCTTGGAATAACCAATAGAAGACATTTTTGGAAAAATCGTGCAACATATCAAAGCGTTCTTGGTACCGGCAAAGGTGTCTTTTTCAAAGGTAATCAGAAAAACACGAAGAGCAAGTGGAAGAGTGCCATGGCAGGGAAGTAGAGCAGTATCAAGCAAGTTACCCATGCAGCCGTTTCCCGTGGTGGGGAACTATATATCTTGTTTCCAAGCCTTCGAAAGGGCTTCAACAGGACGCGTCCTCCTGTCCCTTCCCGGTACTGTGCCTCATGACTGGGGTGGTAATCGTGGTCCAGCCATACCTTGGTTCTTCCCTCACGAAGTGCTTGCTTCACGATGTCGATTGAAGCGTTTTCCCGTTCACCGGGGGTGAGCAGCAATTCGGTCCATCCCGTGACAAAGGAGTTCCGTGGGTCGTGGATATCTGTGCCTGTTGAAAGAAACACCGGCTTTTCCAGCAAGCCATTTTGCTCAAGGAAGTCCATGACATGCACGGTCCTGCCATCATACCATTGCATCGAATTGTTAATCTCGAATCCGTCAACTCCCCATTCTATCAATTCCTGCCTAGTGGGATGGACAAGGTTCCTCGATTGATATACATCTTGACTCACGGTCCACGAGACGTGATCACATTGAATGATAGCACCTAAATCCTGAGCACGATCAATTGCCTGCTTGATATCCTTATCACTCGCCTTCCGGGGAACCGGGTAAGGGAAATCCAGGATGCCGATGAAATTCATGTGTATCCGCGGGGTGGTCCACTCGTATCCAGGAATGATAAGGATGCTTGGATACTTTTCTTGGAGAATCATGCTTGGTTCGTTATTTTTTCCCGTGTTATGATCGCTAACAACGAACGCATTGAAGCCATTTGCAATATGCCACTTGATATTTTGCTCGGGAGTCATCCTACCGTCCGAGGCAAGCGTGTGCGAGTGGGTATCAAGCAGGAACGCATCTTCAGGTATGAATGACGGTCTTTCTCGCAGGTAGTCGAATGCTTCATCGGGGATAGAGCCGTTCTCCCCTCCAGAATGATCCCGCACCACGAGGAGGTCGGAAAACAGGCCGATGAAAAAAAGGACAAGAAACCACGTGAGAAAACCCACGAACCAACCTAGAGGACTAAGCATGGATTGGAATATACCACGAGGGATATTAACAACACGATGCACCTGCAAAAAAATGGTGGAATCTTGGAACTTGGAGCCATGTGGGAAAGAAGAGATGGTAATGGTGGAAATAATTCCGGGATGGTTCATCGGGACATGATTGGAAGCTTGATTTGAGACGGGTGGTCATCATCCCTGTATATCTCGAGGGTTGGATTTCCCTTTTCGGGGTACCTGGCGAACGAATCTTTATCAGCACCCCCGATGGCGATCCTGAGACGGGATCCCCTTTCAAGCAGGATGGAGGTCGGATACAGGGCAAATTCCAATTCCATGATCTCGCCAGGATTCACTGGAAGTGCATCCTTCTTGAGATAAGAATGATACGGGAAAGTGATTCGGTATGGAGGAGTGCCGGGCGAGATTTTACGGTGCATGAAGCGCAGTTGCCCTTCAGTGATCACGTGGATTTCGCCGGATTCATCAATGAATTCCAAGTACGCGACAATCATGCCATCATCGTGCGTCGTGCTCGCATGCATGGAAACCACCGGGTGGCCGGTGATTTCGATTTCCTCCTCGAGGGGTGAGCTGGTGTAGGTAAGGAGCTTGAGATCCTCCTCCTTCCTACCGGGATAATGCACGGGTAGGGAGAGCAAGGTGTACCAACGGTTCCTGATCCCCGTGCCTGCGGAATAATCAACCCGGTAGGAATCTTTCCCGATTCCGGATCCTCCCATGCTTGTTCCCGGGGGCAACAAGGCATTCTGGTCGGAGAATAACCACGACTGGTGTGTTTGCCCCTCCGGGGGCCACGTGGTGGTTTTCTTCCACCGTTCTTCCCCCATGGTGAAATAATGCAAGATTTTACCTTCGGGTGGATGTGAAGATAAGCAATCCTCGTAGAAAAGCAGCCAGTCCTTGATTTGGTCCTCGCGCTTCATCCCAGCCTTCTGGTGATGGCCGTGGAAGGGGCTGGCGCGGTGCAATGCCTTGTGGTCCCAATCACCTATCAGTGCCCGTTGGGGGTTATCAAAATGGAGGAACCTGTCAATGGTTACATCTGCCGTGATCGAGTCCTGCCAAGATCCAAATGAGTAGATCGGAACCGAAAGTTTCTCGATTTCCTCCTTGTGCTTGTATATGCTGATATCCTCGATCAAGGTGCCTGCATCGTTGATTTCATCATCCCTGAAAGTCACTCGTTCCTTGTAATCTACCGGATATTTATTCCCGGTATGAATTCGGGCTGCCTCTTCAAGCGTGAGATCCCTGCGTGCCGGGTCAACGGGTTTTACCCCCTTGACGGCCATCCGTGCGATCCGTGCAAACCATGGGTTAACAGGCTTGAATGCAAGGAGAGCCTTTCCTTTCGTCTGGTCAAGACCCTTTCCAAGTGTACTCCAGTAATTGATGAATTGCTCGTTGAAGCATCCACCGGGAAGCAATAGCGTGTAAAAATCCCATGGATCGTGCTTGCACGTGATCGCCTTAATGGCGGGATGCGAAAGAGATGCGGCTAGTTCCGCGGTTGCTCCCGAGTATGAATTTCCATAGGTGACGACATTCCCGTTGGACCATGGTTGTTCCAAGATCCAATCAACGATATCTGCACCATCCTTTACTTCCTTCCGGGAGAACGGGTATGGGCGCGTTCCGGCTGAAGCACCAGTCCCGCGGACGTCCAAGATCACGAAAGCATACCCATGCTTGGTGAATACTTTGGTGATCTTGGGATCGTATGGTGGCTTGATCATCCACTTGAAAGGTATCCTAAAATTGTACGCACGCCAATACCGGGTTTGATGCAGGATGGCAGTGATTTTTTTTCCCTCGGGTAATCCTTTCGGAAGTGCAACATCGACCGCGATGCTGGTTCCATCCCTCACCTTGACGTGGTAAGAATCGAGGGTGTAGCCCTTGAACCCTGATTCCATGGCGTGAACTCTCTCAATGTCAAAGGGTGAATCTCCCGAGAAATATTTGTTTTGTTTTATCATTGTGTGTTTCCTCCTCGCGTGTTTTCATATCGTGCACGTGCCGTGTTCAGGTCTTGTATTGATCCATCATGAACTTGATCACCGTGTCCTTTGCTGTATCCCTGTCCGGCAGCGATGAGATCATGCCATACACTGCTGCCGCACCATCTGCAACGTCCACGGGATTATCCTTGAGATCATCAATGGTCTCCTTCAATTCTTCCAAGAAGAGTGGCACGATCTGCTTCTGGTAATGGTGGTCGCACACGATGAAGTGCATGGATTGGGGTGCATCCACGCAATCAATTGTCCAACCTTTTTTCCCCAGCTGGTCAGCAAGGATGTATGGGTTGATTTTTTCATCATTCGACACGCATCCAAAGACAGACATGACCGGATCGCCCCTGATGGAGAGTTCAGGTATTTCTTCTATCCCCCGTTGGAGTTCCCTTGCAGCATGCATGGTATTCCTGGCAAGGGTCATGTATCCCTTCCACCCTAAAAACTTCATGATGGTCCATGCCGCTGCCATGAGTGCCCCGCTACGAGTGCCGGTCATTGTTGGCGAAGCATAAGCCCCTCCAGACCATTCCACGTGAGCGAAAAATTGATACTTCCACCATTTCTGGTTCTTATACAAGATAAGGGAAGTTCCCTTCGGTGCGTAACCATACTTGTGCAGATCGGCAGAAATCGATGTCACTCCCGGCACCTTGAAATCGAAATCCGGAACGCGTGGGACATCCTCACCTTCTTCATGAAGCTTGCGGACGAATGGGAGCATGAAACCACCGAGGCAGGAATCCGTGTGGAAGCCAATGCCATGTTCCTTCGCCAAGGCTGCGAGATCCTCGATCGGGTCGACAATTCCCGTGGGGTAATCGATGGCGGATCCCACGATCATGACCGTGTTTTCCGTGATTGCCCTCTCGACTGCCTTCACGTCTGCCTTGAAATTCCCATCCAATGGGGTCCGGATGATATTCATGTCGAAATAATGAGCTGCCTTTTCAAAGGCAGGATGCGCAGATTCTGGCACGATCATCTCGGGTTCATTAATTGCTGGTTTCTTGTCCCGAGCCCAATCCCGATACGTTTTTGTAGCCATCAGGATGCTTTCGGTTCCCCCCGTGGTCATGTTCCCGAAGCATCGCTTGTTTCCCCGTAGCATGTCAACAGCCATGGAAACCACTTCTGCCTCGAAGCGCTTCAAGCTTGGGAATGCCATTGGGCTGAGTCCACTCTCCATGAAAAACCTGTTGTGTGCCTGCTTGATGAAATTGGTGAAATCACTTCCTGCATTGTACACGTATGTCCATGTCTTCCCTTGTTCCCAATTTGCATCGCCCTCGTGGAATCGGGACATGATTGACGTTAATTCTTCCTTGCTCGTGCCATTTTCAGGCATCGTAATATCTTTGGGTTTTACCATTCTTCCGTTCACCAGTCGACCAGAACCTTCCAGTGCCTCATTCTGACTTTGTGCATGTATTATTTATAGTACATGGGACATGATCAAAAAAAGAAGAGGATGGTGATTGGAGTGGAATGGGTTTCTTGCGGTGCTACTTTACTTCCTCTATCGTGGAGAAATCAAGGTCTCCCATGAGGATGCCTCGCAAGATATCGAGAACCTGATCAACCTTGATCCGTTTCTGGTCCATGGTGATGGATTCCCTTATGGTGAGCGTGTCATCCTCCAAGGTCTGGTGGTCCACCGTTAATGCGTATCGTATACCGATTTCCTCGGTTCTCCTGTATCGCTTGCCGATGGAACCCCGTTGCTGGTAGGTGACATCAATGTTCTCGTTCAAGATGGTATTGTATATTTTTCTTGCCTTTTGCACGAGTGCAGGGGGCTTCCTTTGGAGCGGGAAGACCGCAAACGGAGTGGGCATCAAGTGCACGGGGAAATCCAAGATGGTACGCTCCCCATCCTTCATGAAGGATTCTTCGAGGATAAACAAGAACATCCTGCCGACCCCGAACGCAATTTCGAGGATCTCCGGAATCACCCGTTCCTTGGATCCCGGGATGGGTATCTTCATCTTCTTATTGCTGAATTCCTGGTGGCGACTCAAGTCATAATTACCCCTGTCGTGGATACCGCAAATTTCGGTCCAACCGAAGATCTTTGAATGGTACTCCAGGTCCCACGCGTCGTTGGCATAATGCGCCTTCTCATGGGATTGATGTTGCCTGAGCCGGAGCGTGTCTCTCGGGAAACCGAGGTTCTCCGCTATCTTGAATCCAAGGTGCAACAACCAAGTATATGCAGGATTATCCAAGATTCCCTTCTCGTGAGCTTCCTCAAGGCTAATATCGAGCACAGTCGTGTCCTTTTCTTCCTGGTGACCCGCCGGCCATAGCCTGAGCTTGTAGTGCTTCACCTGATAAAAGGCCTCGAATTTTTGTTCCATGTCCTTTGTGATGAATATCTGTCCCTCGCATTGCTCGAATTCCCTGCAACGTATGAGCAAGTTTCTTGGAGAAAGCTCGTTCCTGAACGCTTGCCCCATTTGGAATACCCTGATGGGCATGTCTCGCCTGAAAAAGGTGTATAACCTTGGAAAGAGCAAGTATGTCGTGGTTGCGGTTTCCGGCCGAAGCACGTAAGGCTTCTTTGGGAAGCCAAGTTCCGACGTGATCATCAGCTTCAATTCGATAACATTATCGAATGCAGACCCGCAACTCGGGCAGGTGATCTCATGCTTCTTGATGAATGCCAAGTAATCTTCGGGCTTCACGTTAATGTAATCTTCTTCAGGTATACCGGTTTCAGCGAGGAGATGATCAATCCTGTATGTGTTCTTGCATTTTTCATTTGAACATTCCACGACGTGATCAAAAAATCGTTCCAAGTGCCCCGATGCTTCCCATACACGTTCCGGCCCTATCAGCGGGCATTGAACCTCAGCGAACTCGTGCATGGAGAAGATTCTACGCAGGGTGGTTTCAAGTTTGTTTTTCAATTGCTTGCCCACGGGACCGTAATCGAACGCGCCAGCAAGCGGGTTGTATATCTCGGGTGAAGGTCCCCAGAGAAATCCCCGGTGGGCGAGGAGCGTGAGAAATTCTTTTGATTCTTCATCAACCGTCATGAGCTAGAATGTTGCCCGGCACCTACATTAAGTTTACCCGCTTTCTGAGGTCTTCTCTCGTTACATTTTCAAAAACCCGAATGCCATCATGGAAACCAATATAATTAAGAGAGAAGGAATGAATCCTTAGATGCATTCGTTTTCGATGATATGGGACACGAGTGCATCCATGGCAGTACTCACACCCTCGCCGGTCTTGCTACTTGTCCTGAAATACCCGAGAAGATCATGCTCTTTCAAGGCAATTTTTATTTCCTCCAATGGGATTTTTTGTGCCTCCATTTCCAAATCTGCTCGCATTCCAACGAGGAATAACGGCAGATCTGGTATCTTGCCCCGGAGCATGGATATCCAATTCTTGATATTGATGAAACTGTCCCAACGGTCCAAGGCAAAACAAATCAACCCGCCACGGGAACCAATGATGTACTGGTCATGCAGCATTCTAAATTGGTCTTGCCCACCAAGGTCCCAGATTGATAGCGATACATTCACATCATCTCCTCGCTGGATAGATTTCGAGAAAAAATTCACGCCAACGGTAAGCTTGGTATCAGGAATGAAGATTCCCTCGCAATACCGGTGCATGTAGGTGGTTTTGCCCACCCCGCCGTCTCCGCCAAGAACAATCTTCAAGATCTTCCGTCTTGCTGGCATGCATGGTTCACCTTATTTTCAACCTTGACGGGAGGGCATTTAACAGTTTGCACCATGTAAAGTCCCAGATCATGAATTTGGACTTCCCGCGGGGCGCATTCCCTTGGTATTCTTGACCACGCGAGTGGGATTAGCCTTTTTGAATTGCTTTGGATGATCTTGATTCTAGAATATGAATCGCAGCCCACTTTAAGCTCGTCATCTTTACCGGATGTTCATGCATGTCCTAGGAAGGTACGGGAACCGCAAGAGCATGCATGCGAAGACAAACACTGAAATGCAGGATATCAAACCCACGCCGAATGTGAATTCAGGAAGATCAAGATCAAAAGCCAAGTAACCACCACATCCAATACCGAATCCAAGGATGAACATCTCCAGGATGAAAATGATCAGGGCTCTTTTCCTGCATGGCTTGTATAATGACAACGAAAGATCAAGGAATAAATACAGTTGCCGGTTGCGAGCCATATCCGTGCTCGTGTGGTAATGAATAATTCGAGTCTTGTCCTTTCCAGTGGTCCCGCGTCCCGTACACGTGTGGGGCCATCTCATGGCTTGAATTACAAGTGGAAAAAATGTTTCCATCATGTAGTCATTCAAGCTTCAAACCGTAATCCCGTAGCAGGAGTTCTGGAATATTCTTGACGGGGTTGATGTCATTATTCTTGATATCATCAGGCAGGTCGTCGAAGGGAATTAAATAATTGGTTTTTCTCTCAGCTCTATTTGCCACCTTGGAATATGTCCATCCCTTTAACCACCGTTCTGCGTTCCAACGATTGTGTTCCATGCGCGCCAATTTTTCGATCATGTCGCTTGGGATCGGGCGTGTTTCATCATCGCGTCCTCTCGCTTTCCTTGCATGCAATCCCGCAGCCCGTAATTTCACGGGGATATGATCTGCCTGCTGCCGGTTGGAATCTTTGAAGCCTTCATTGATGCTTTGCCATCTCATTTTCTTTTCCCGCGGATCGGCTTCTCCCGCGGGAATGTCTTCATGGCTGTAGTTCCAATCTATATCCATCGCGATGGTGTCTAGTTGCTCTTGGAAGACCATCTCGTGGGAGCAAGATAGACGAACTTGTCCAAATGCCGTGATGCCCGATTTTCTTGCTGGTGATCCGTCAGCCATGGATTCTGCCAGTAATTTTGCCAACCCTTCCTTTCTATCGATGCGGACCTTGATAGGAATATCCCGATCCTTGAACATGAGGCCCAGGTTCAGTGCAGTGGAAAGCGCGAGGGAATCATCATCCAAGCATATGATAAAGGCTGAGATTGGCAGGTGGTCATGCACTCGCGTGAGTTCTGTTTCCATGAGGGCTAAATTTTCAACATTAAACTCCTTGAATTCGAGATTGGCGATCTCCGGGTAGTTGGAAATGGCTCTAGCATCTTGGAGTTTCCTTTCAGCTTTTTCTTCATCAAAGATCGGATGGGTATGCTTGAATCGTCCTTCTAACATGTGAGCCGCCTTGTCGACGATGGTGATATGGATGGGCACCTCATTTGCAAAATGTCCCATCTTGATTGCCTGCAACGTGACACTTTTTCCCATGTGACCGAACCCGATGATTACGAGATGAACCGGCTTCGTGCCGTGAACCGTGTCTTCTAAAGCATCTATTGGAAATGTATGGAATAAGATCCTAGAGCTATTTTGGTACACGTTGAAGATCCTCGTGGAGATCCTTGAAGATCCTTCCCGCAGGAGGTCATAATTATCGAATAATTCGATAAGCTCTAAATTGGCGACATGGATGACGCAATCGATTTTATCGTTCATATCTCGATCTTTCCCATGCTCTTCAATGATTTGACTGGCATTCAATGCAATCTCGATGTTAACACTATCATCACCCGTGATCGCCACGATCGCGCCAGCTTCCTGAACCCTTGCCTTGTACAGGGCATAGGGATCTGTTGCATCCCCAATCTGGATGATGGCGTTCCTTCGCTCCCGGCATAATGTCAAGTAATCGCAATCCTCATCCTTTTCTATGATCACTACCTTTTTTCCATTATCCAGCTCGTCCAAGGCAATCTGGATGCCCTTCCTATCCAAACCGCAAATGATAACGTGGTCCTTGAAGAATTGTAATCGAACCCACGTGAAAAATTGCTTGAATAGAAACCTTGACGCGTTGATTCCCGAATAAATCGTGACAAAAGCACACAAGAATCGAGATAGATTAAGCGTGGTTGGTATCGGGGGCGTGGGAACCGGCTCATAGTCGAAGAAAAATAACCTAAAAACATTGTAAATGACATTCCAAGGCTTTTGCACGCCATCTCCCTCGAGCGCGGTAAAATAGCCAATTGCACCGAGGACGATGCCGATAATGGCAATGCCGACAGTAATCAAAATTTGCATGATGGAATTGCGCCGTTTCTTCTTGCTTGCTGCCCTGCTTTCCGATACCTGCTCGTTTATATCTTCATCGAATGTTGTCGAGATGAGCGTCTCGATCAAGGCTTCATCCACTTCTTTCATTGGCATGATTCGCACTCCCTGCTTGATACTCGTGATTCTCTTCCGTGTACGTGGAGATCTTGCCCTTTCTAGCCTATAACACGCTGTGTTCCTTGTGAACTAATCCCAGCCTGAACAGTAACGGGGGAATTTGATGTGCTCGATGCGAAGGATTGAAATGGAACCGGAGATTTCCCCACCTGATGTCAGCCAATGCATCGACGGGAACGGAGAAAACCACGGTTTCCTTGAAATCTCCGGAACCACGGATTAATTGGTTCGAATTCATTTTAAAGCTTGCGGAATGCTGCGCAGCCAAGCACGGCTTGAAGAAGAAATCAAGGTGGAGGACGTACGAGGCTCGACACTTTTGGGAAGTCATTGCA
>WJJB01000121.1 GCA_014729935.1 Candidatus Bathyarchaeota archaeon
CCGGCTTGCAGAAGTGATCATAAACACTGGAGCCACCCCCTCCCTCGTGAGTGACACCGCGGTTATTCCCGCGTTACAAAAACTTGGTATTTCATTGCCTGATGCTCGGGATTATGCACAAGTTGGATGCTTGGAACCCACATCCACCGGTCGCACGTTTGGCCACACGGGTGCTATCTTGCTAAACGTGATGGCGGCACTTGAATTGGCAGGGGGAAATGGGAATTCAAGGCGTCTTGAAGGTATCGGATTGCGGACGGGACGGTTGGATTCATTTGACACCTTTGAAGATTTTTTCAACGCGGTGAAGCAACAGCTTGAATTCATCATTCGCCACGCCACCCGCTTGAACAACGAGCTTGGACAGGTATGGCGTTACTTGCACCCGCAACCGTTACTCTCGGCATTGTTCGAAGGCCCCATGGAACATGGAAAGTCATTACTCGATGGTGGCGCGACATACAATTCCTCAGGAATTGCATTCATAGCCTTGGCTGATTTAATTGATTCATTGCATGCAATCAGGCAGCTCGTATTCATTGAAAAGCGATTTACCCTTGAACAACTCGTGAATATTACCAATGACAATTTCAAGGGGCATGATAAATTGCATTCCAAGGTTGTTCATAAAATCATGCATTTTGGCAATGGAATCGAAGAGATTGATGATATAGGTCAGGATCTCGTGGATTTCATTTACAGGGTTTCCACGGGAATCAAGAACTATCGCGGAGGCCCATATTCACCAGGATACTGGTCAATGACCATTCATAGTGGATTCGGAAAAATAACAGGAGCATATCCCCATGGCAAGCTCAAGGGCGATAACTTTGCCTCGGGTCTCACGCCAGTCTCCTTCGGCCAGCAGCAAGGACCAACTGGGGTTTTCAACAGCCTTGCCCATCTGGATTCGAGTAAGATGCCAAACGGGATGGCATTGAACATGAAGTTTTCCAAGAACTTGTTCAACTCCCCGGGAAAACTGGATATCTTCATTTCCTTGTTCAAGGCCTATTTTAAGAAAGGTGGGATGCAAGTGCAATTCACCATTCACGACCCAAAAATTTTGCTAGACGCGCGCGATAATCCTGGCAAGTATCCTGACTTGATGGTGCGCATTAGCGGGTACACGGCGTATTTCAACGATCTCAACGAGCAAATGAAAAAAGAAATCATCGAGAGAGCCTTAATGGACCTTTAGCAAGATAATAATTGGTTCCTCCTAATTTGAATAATCATGGATTATAGCTAAACCCTGGTGAGAATCTAACATGCTTGCATCGTTTTTAACGCCTGAGATGATCGAGGACATCAAGCTCATGATTCGCTTTTTCGCAATATTGATTAATTTTTATGCTGCTTTTCTCGTGGGCAAGCGAATCAAGGAAGCTGGATTGATTTCGGCAACAACTGGATTTACCTTTTACTTGATAGGCAATGGATTTTTCCAATGGGGATTTTTGATTATCTTGTTTTACCCTGAATGGGAATTCCAATTGATTTTCTACCGGATTGTAAATACAATTTACATTTGTTCCATGGCATTATTCTGTTTCATCGCTGAATACAAGAAACGTGAAGACGACCTGAAACACCCCGAGTACCTGAGCAATAAAGGTGAAAAAGAGAGGCAAAAATTCCACTTCACGTGGACGTTGATTGCCATTAGCGCCCTCGTTATATTCTTCGTCTTGATCGCCTTGGGATACACGAATGAGATAGGAATCGCATTTCTCGTCATGGTAGTTCCATTCGTCGCAACTTCGAGTTTTGCATTAAACAAGATCCAATCTCTCGCGATGCTCAAGGATCGGAAGCCCGTCGCGTGGTTTTTAGTCGGTTTGATGATCGCTGGCTTCAGCAATTTCACTGCAGGGGGTGAAATCATGGAAACATTGCAGGGATTTGCTTCCATTTTCGGAACATTGATGATGGTGAAAGGATGGCGGATGGTTCCACCGCTTACCGAATTGAATTGGTACCGTGACCTGTATCGCCTACTCGTGCTGCAACGGAAGGGAACGCTGGTCATGTTCACCTACGAGTTCCAGAAAGAGGAAGAAAGCCAAGAAACAAATGGAGACCATCGAGGTGATACCGATGGCTTGCTTGCCGGTGGTGCACTAAGCGGCATACAGTCACTACTAGGTGAGATACTGGAAACCAAGGGAACTGACGGACTAAACCAAATCGACCACGGGGGAAAGACCATCTACTTTAACCACGGGGAAAATGCCTCTTACGTCCTGTTCACTTCAGGACAATCCATGGAATTCATGGCACGATTAGACCTGTTCAAGCTGAAATTCAGGAATGCATACGGGAATTTAGTTGATGATTGGAATGGCAATGTCGCCGTGTTCAAGGATGCGATCGACATTGTACATGATGTCTTCAAGTTCTAAGTATTCATGCGACCTCCCGTGAAAACCGCATCCTCCTTCAACCAAGGTGTGGATGAATCGGGATCTTTTCCGATTACCATCCCCCGTCATACGCGTGATCCTTTTGCGTCATTAAGTCCACTCGTTCGCGTGTTTTTCTCGCATTTTCTTTCCCACGGTAAAATAAAAGCACCATTCTCTCGAAGTGAATGATTTTGCTACGTTCTCGGGAACGAACGGCAATTTCTTTATAGCACCGCAGCTTTCAAATCTTGTCTACCAGCGAGATGCTTGGTGAAATCCAGATATGGCAAAAAAATACAGAATGTATTGTGATTCGGAAGAAGGTATCATCGAACGCACCGTTGAAATTGAGGGAAATGACACGTTTGCACAGGTCAAGAATAAAGTAATGGATGCCTTCGGAAAGAAAGAGCAAGACACCTATGGAAAAGTATTCCTGCAGCAACAAATCGAGATCAGGGATCTGGATAGCGTGCATTACAAGGACAAGCGATTCGGTGAAATTAGCAATTTCAGCAACACGGAATCGATGGAAGTTCATTTCAAGAACGTTCCCATCTTGTTTCTGCTGTTCACGAATGACAAGAAAACCCTGCGACACGTGTTGCACGTGAACCCGTCGGAAAATATAAGGAAGGTGGAAGACATGGTCACCGAGGCTTTCGACCTGCGGGATGACATTGACCTTGATTTCTTGCACCAGGGTTTCTTGATGGTTGACACGAAGGAGTTGAGGGATTTTGAAAATTTCGACCCGGCGCATTCCATCGTGGTGATCCCGCGCATCTTCAACCATGAACTAGAGCGCGTTACATTGAAATGAACAAGGGAAGCACAACTTATCTCCATTTTCTCTTCTTTCGAGGTCCGTCGATTGAAGGAGAATTAAGACACGAGCATTACCTTTTAGCAAAAAATAGCGGTATTTGTTTACATCATGGTGGAGAAATTTAAGAATTGGTAGAAAAATGGGAGATGGAGCCCTCTCAAGCCTTCCCAAGGAAATTGGTTAGAATGCGAATGCCATGTGGACGCATCATGATGGATTCCGGGTGGAATTGCACGCCGAAGGTGGCGTGAGTTTCATGCGAGATTGCCATGATAGTTCCATCATCTGCCATTGCCCTGATCTTCAAGCAAGTTGGAAGTAAATCTGCTTTTGCAGCCAATGAATGATATCGAACGACCGAACAGGGATTTGGAATACCCTCGAATAGGTTCTCTCCATCATGGAATATCTTGGACATCTTCCCGTGCATGGGACCAACCCTTGCCCGTCCAACGTATTCTATATCCTGTGATTCTCCAAATGCCTCGCAGATCGCTTGATGTCCAAGGCACACGCCAAGAATGGGAATGTTGCCCGTGTATTCCCTGATGATACGGATAACGTTTCCAGTATCATGTTTCGGGTGTCCCGGGCCTGGAGAAATGATGATCTTGCTTGGATTGAATTCCGCAACCCCCTCAAGCGATATGGCATTTTGAACGACTTTCACCTTTGCCTCAGATGCCATGCAGATATAATTGACCAAATTATACACGAATGAATCTTGATTATTGATGAACAGCACTCGCTGCTCACCAGGCACGCAGGGAACGCCACATTTTACCGTTCGAATCTTTTCAACCAATGTTAACGACCTCCTCCATTCTCATGGGCCATGCTCTCGGCAAACGCCACTGTCGAAAGCACTCCCTTCAGCTTGTTTGCCGTTTCAATGTATTCCAGCCGTGGCTGAGAGTCCGCCACGATCCCTGCTCCTGCCTGGGCTACATAGCGCTCGTTCTTGTTGAACAGGGTCCTGATGCTAATAGCCATATCCATGTCTCCCGTGAAGCTAATGTATCCCACGCATCCCGCGTATGGCCCCCTGCTTTCAGGTTCCAATTGGTTGATGATCTCCATCGCTCGTTGCTTTGGTGCCCCTGATACGGTTCCTGCTGGAAACACAGATTCAAGCACCGAGAATGGATCGAGCAATGATCGGGAATGAACCTTGCTTGTCAGGTGCATCACGTTCGGGAATTTCTTAAGGCGAATCAGCTCATCCGTGATTACAGTTCCAGGAATGCTTACCCTTGAAAGATCATTCCGGGCAAGGTCTACGAGCATCACGTGCTCGGCAATTTCCTTTTCATCTTCCAGCAATTCCGTTTCCATTTTCAGCTCGTCTGCAGGATCGCGCCCGCGTCGCCGGGTTCCCGCTATTGGGACAGTCATCAGGGTATCCCTATCCTTCGTTATCAATGCTTCTGGACTGCTTCCAATGATACGGATATTTCCCCCATGGATCCCGGGGAAGTTCAAAAAGAACATGTAGGGCGAGGGATTGAGAATGCGTAACCCGGCGTACACATCGAGTGGATCAACCGTGGAATCTGTTACCATCTTCCTTGAGAGGACCGCTTGGATGATGTCTCCTGCCAAGATATGTTCCTTGCAATCTTGTATCATGGCGGTCCAATCATCAATTCCGATCAAACTTTCAAAGTTATCTTCGAGATTAGTCAATGAATGTCCTTCAAGGGTTTGTCTCTTGCTTTGCTTCTTAAATCCTTCGAGAAGACGATTAATATCGTTTCCATTTTCGGGGGATTTCCCGAAGCCCGTTTCTATCAAGTACAGGTTGCAAGTCGTGTGAGAGTATGCTAGCACGGTGGTAAACAATCCGAATATTGCATCGGGAAATGCTTCTTGGCTTGATATCTCCGGTTCATAGCCCACGCGGGATGCAATGATGTCATATCCAACATACCCGAGTAATCCCCCTGAAAAAACCTTCCTGGGAAACAGCTCGGGCATCGCGGACTTGGATATGGGGAATATCTCCCTCAACATTTCCAATCCCTTGATTTTCATGGGAACCGCATCATCGAATGGCAAGGTATAATCATCTTCAGTAGATACCACGGAACGTCCCGCTTCCTTGATGATCTCTCCTGTTTCGGTAAAAATACTTGGAAATACCAGCTCATCCCCCGCTATCTTTACCAAAAAATCAGGTTTCAAGCCAATAAATGAGAACATCATCTCATTGGAGTGTTCACCGACCGATTCCAGCAGGATGTTGATTCCAAGCTCGTCCTCTTTCCTGATGAACCGGAAAAAGGAGAATATGTCCTTTATTTTTCCTAATTTTCGAATGCTAATGTCGAAATCCATGTTTTTATTCCTCTGTTGTTTTATATTTTCCAGAATTTTCATGTATTATCGGTTCGTTTCATGTTCTTGGTGGCATCCTTCATGGATTCCACGAATTCACGCACTTTCTTCACTAGAAATTCATTCTTGACGTCTTTTGGGTGCTTTTTAACGTGTTGTTCAATAATTCTAATGATGGCAGAGCCAACAATGACACCCGTGGCTCCAAGATCACGGATCTCTTTCACGTGTGAAGGATGAGAGATTCCGAATCCCACGCACGTTGGAAGATGTTCCATTTCAGGGATTTGCTCTAACATCTTAAAAACTTGGTGCAGCTGGCTTGAAATTACCTTCCTTGCTCCGGTTACCCCACTTACCGCAACGACATACAAGAACCCTGACGCAAGGCATGCAATCTGGCTTGCACGGTCACTGCTTGACTCTGGCGTGACGAGCAATATCATGTGCATATCCTTGGCATCAAGAATTTTTTTGAAAGGAATTGCTTCTTCCAAGGGAACATCAGCGATGATAATTCCGTCCACGCCTGCTTCCTTGAATTCGTCAAGCACGGTATCGCGCCGTTTCCCCACGCCAATTACATTCGCGTACGTCAAAATCACGATTGGCTTGTCCGTGAGGCTCCTGATCTCGTGAACCAGGTCGACAGCTTTCTTGAAATTCATTCCATTCTCGAATGACCGCACGTTGGCTTCTTGTATGACCGGTCCATCCGCCACGGGATCCGTGTAGGGGATTCCCAGTTCTATAATATCCGCAAAAGGCAAGATGGCATCCATAATTTCCATGAAGGCATATGATGTCGGGTCTCCTGTTACCAAGAAGGGAATGAAAGCCATCTCATTTCTTTACTCCAACGAAGCAA